>JAFADM010000563.1 GCA_023424865.1 Bacillota bacterium
GCGGCGTAGCCGTTATTCAGGTTGGTGCAGCTACCGAAACCGAAATGAAGGAGAAGAAGCTCCGCATTGAGGACGCTCTGGCAGCTACCCGCGCAGCCGTTGAAGAAGGTATCGTATCCGGCGGCGGAACCGCATTTATTAACGTTATTCCCAAGGTTAAGGCTCTTCTGGGTGACCTGGTCGGCGACGAAAAGACCGGCGCTCAGATTATCGCCAAGGCTCTTGAGGAACCCGTTCGCCAGATTGCTGCCAACGCAGGCCTGGAAGGCTCCGTTATCCTTGAGAAGGTTTTCAACAGCGATGTAGGTATTGGCTTTGACGCTCTTAACGAGAAGTATGTCAATATGATTGAAGCCGGTATTGTGGATCCTGCAAAGGTTGCCCGTTCCGCTCTTCAAAATGCGGCTTCCGTTGCCTCCATGGTTCTCACAACCGAGAGCGTGGTTGCCGACAAGCCTGAGAAGCCCGATCCCGCGGCTGCAGCTGCAGCCATGGGCGGCGGAATGCCCGGTATGATGTAATACCAGGCCTTGTCAGCCGGATATTAATAAATGCAATTGGAGGGACGGCCTTAGCCGTCCCTTTTTACAGCTATTTACCGTGTAAAGATCTGCCATTAGGAAGTATTAATTTACTCCACGTGGCCCTCGTTTTCCTATAGCTACTTGAAGGTATAAAAGGCCGTGCTTGCTTTTTTTAACCCTTGCCCCTATAATGAACTCACAGCTTAATAGCACATAACGGTGCACGAGGAGTGCCTAACAGGGAACCGGGTGAAACCCCCGGACTGTCCCAGCAACCGTGAAGCGGACGAAGCGGTATAAGCCACTGATGAATTCTCTCCAGATCTTAAATAAGGCCTATGGGAGACATTGGGAAGGCTCCGCCAAGGAGGATGCAAAGTCGGGAGACCTGCCGTTAATGCATGGATCACAAAGATTCATAGTTTCTTCTGGGGGTAAGAAAAGGGTGCTGATCCGCCCTTGATTTTAAACCGCACGGACAGGTTTTATTCACCATACCGGTTGTTTTTGCGTTTTATGCCCGCTTTCACGAAGAAGGCGGGTTTTTGTTTTTTTAAAGAGCCTGTTAATAGCTGTTCAATGAGATAGAAAATCCTATGGGGTATATTCATTAGCCACGACACAGGTTCAGGAGAGGAGAAATAAAATGATTAACCAGAGAAAAAGGCGGAATTTTGTATTTGCCTTCATGATGTCCTTTGCCCTAATCCTTGCGGGCTGCGGCAGCGCTTCCCCGGCAGGGACGCCTACGCCAACCCCGCCACTGCAAACCTCAAGCCCGGAGGCTTCGCCTTCTGAAACCCCTTCCGTTCCTTCGCCCATTCGTGTAACCGACAGCCGGGGTGTTGAGGTGGTGCTTGAAAAAGCGCCGGAGAATGTGATATCCTTGCTACCATCAGATACGGAGATCCTGTATGCTCTGGGCGCAGGCGATTTGGTGACGGCGGTGAGCGAGTACTGCAATTATCCCGAGGCAACCGCTTCGAAGGAAAAGCTGGCCACTGGAGAAAAGCTCAGTGTGGAAGCCCTTATTGAAAAAAAGCCCGACGTGGTCTTTTTGGGGGCCATGTCCTCTTCAAGCGATCAGATAGCCCAGCTTGAAAGCGCAGGGGTAAAAATTATCGTAACCGAAGCCAATAGCCTGGAGGAGACGTATCAGGTCATTTCCATGATGGGTGCGGCCCTGGGCAAGGAAGAGGCGGCAGAGCAGATGGTACTTGCCATAAAGACCGGTTTGGAGGATATTCGTAAGAGCAGTGAAGGAAAAACTGCAAAAACGGTGTTTATCGAGGTCTCTCCTCTTCAGTACGGCCTTTGGACCTGCGGTACCGGTACCTTTATTCAGGAGCTTTTAGAGTATGTGGGAGCCAAGAATATTTTTGCTGATTTAAGCGGCTGGGCTTCAGTGTCCGAAGAGCAGGTTTTAAGCGCCAATCCGGACTTTATTATCACTACGGCAAGCCCGCTGACAGGTATTGAGGATCCCATCGGGGATATAACGGGACGTACAGGCTGGGATGTCCTGACGGCGGTTAAGGAGAAGCAGGTGTATATGCTTGACGGGGACATGCTTTCAAGACCCGGCCCCCGCCTTCTGGACGCAGCCGGGGAGCTAAAGAAAATTCTCTACGGGGAATAAGCCCTAAGAGCCTTTCCCGGAATAAAGCCGGGGAGGGCTCTTTTTGGGCAGTCCTTTAAGTAAGCAAATCTGGCTAAAGGGAGGGGGGCAGTACCCCCGAGCTTTTGATTGAAATTATCCTAAACCTATGGGGAAAGGAACTAAAAGACCATGACGGAAAAGAAGGGGCATATAAAAACCGGAGACCGGGAAAAGGGACTGTTTCTTTTCTCCGGCTCTGTTCTGCTGCTTTTTGCAGTGCTGCTTCTTTCTGTCTCAGCAGGCAGTGCCTCCATTTCCCCTTGGGATACGGCCCGTATCTTTATAAACCGGCTTTTTAATACGGGAGAGCTCTCAGGTATCCCGGATACGAGTTTGGTCATTATATTAAAAGTAAGGCTCCCCAGAGTGGTGCTGGCAGGTTTGGTAGGATCTTCGCTGGCTCTGGCCGGAGGTGCCATGCAGGGGCTTTTAAAGAACCCCCTGGCTGATGGCTCAACCCTTGGCATTACCTCCGGCGGTGCCCTGGGCGCTGTTTTATCCCTGGTTATTGGCCTTCGCCCGTTTTTCTTGCCCGAGCTGGGGCCGGTTCTTTTAAGCATTCTCTTTTCCTTCATGTCCCTGCTTCTTATTCTGGGGCTGGCTCGCCGCCTGGATAAAGGGCTGTCCACCAACACCATTATTCTGACCGGTGTCATTTTTTCCATGTTTGCCGGAAGTATAACCAGCTTTCTCATCGCCTTTTCCGGTGAAGATTTAAAGCAGGTGGTTTTTTGGACCATGGGCTCCTTATCGGGAAGAGGCTGGAATCATGTAGTCCTTCTTCTGCCCTTTTGGGCCTTTGGCTGCTTTATTATTCTTCTTTTTTCCCGGGAGCTTAACGCCTTTTCCATGGGGGAGGAGCAGGCCCGGTACATCGGCGTTAACACCGCCAGAGTCAAGCTGCTGCTGCTCATTACAGTATCCGTATTAACAGGTGTATCCGTGGCCGTAAGCGGCACCATCGGCTTTGTGGGCCTTGTGGTGCCTCATGTTTCCCGTATGCTGGGCGGACCGGATCATAAAAGGCTCCTGCCTCTTTCCATGATACTGGGAGCGGTTTTCCTTATGGGAGCCGATCTTATTTCAAGGGTTCTTCTAAGCCCGGTAGAGCTGCCTATCGGCATTGTGACTTCCTTCACAGGCTCCTTGTTTTTCGCCTATATATTTTACAGGAAAAGGGCAAGGTGAGATATGCTTGAAATTCATGATTTAAGTATTGAGATAGGCGGAAAAAAAATAGTGGATTCCGTTTCCTTCAGAGTGGAGGAAGGGGATCGCTTTATGATTGTGGGGCCAAACGGCTCCGGAAAGACAACGCTTCTTAGGGGCTTGATGCAAATGGTACCATCCAGGGGTACGGTAAGGCTTAACGGCAGGGATGTCCGAAAGCTTTCGCCCCGCCAGCTGGCCCGTGAAGCGGGAGTACTCATCCAAAAGCACAACCTTGAGTTTGCCCATACGGTTCACGAGGTGGTGAGCCTGGGCCGCTATTCCTGCAGCAGAAAGCTTCTGCCGGGTTTATCGGGGGTCGATAGGGAAAAAATAGAAGAGGCACTGGCTATTACCGGTATCGAAGGCTTAAGAAACCGATCCGTGCTAAGCCTCTCCGGGGGCGAGCTGCAAAGGGTGTTTCTGGCTCAGCTCTTTGCCCAGGATCCCGGGCTTCTCATTCTGGATGAACCCGCTAATCATTTGGATCTCCAGTATCAGAAAATGCTGTTTGAAATAATCCGTGACTGGTCCAAAGAAAAGGGCAAAGCGGTGATGGCGGTGGTGCATGATCTGAACCTGGCCTTGACCTACGGTACCCGGGCGCTTATGATGAACGAAGGCACAGTGTTCAGTCAGGGCACTTGTGAGGAAGTCTTAAAAAACGGTAATCTGGAGCAGGTTTACCATATGGACGTTGCCCAATGGATGCGGATGCTTCTCAGCCGCTGGAAGGAAGAGGATTCAGGTCATGAATGAGCATTATTACACGGAAAAACCCACCTCCCCCATCAAGGAAATCCACTTCGAGGAGGAAATCCGGGGGGTACGGCTTAAATTTACCTCCGTCAGCGGTGTGTTTGCCCATGGAAGCAAGGTGGACAAGGCCTCCCAGCTCCTTATTAAAACGTTTCGCCCTGCCTTTGACCAGGGTTCGGAAAAAAGAAACGTTTTGGATATGGGCTGTGGTTACGGCCCAATAAGCTTATTTCTGGCCGCCCTGCACCCGGGACTTGCCGTATACGGTGCCGACATCAATGAGCGTGGGGTGGCCTATGCGCGGCAAAATGCAAGGGTCAACAACCTTTATGCGGACTTTATCTCCAGTAATCTTTACAGTGAGCTAAGCCAAAGGAAGTATGGGGATATTGTATCCAATCCGCCACTGGCAGCGGGAAAGGCCCTTAATGAGAGGCTTATTGAAGAAGCCCGTGAGCATTTATGGGAAGGCGGCGCTCTGTGGCTTGTGGCCTTCCACAATAAGGGAGGAGAAACCCTTAAAAAAATGATGGAGCGGGTTTTTGGAAATGTGCAGGATGAAGAAAAAAAGGGCGGCATTCGAGTATACCGGTCTTTAAAAGCATAGAATATAAGTTCTGCGCCGGAGGCTTAGTCCTCACGGCGCAGAATAGCTTTTTATAACCCATAGGGCTCTCGATATATAAAAGTATTAGTTGAACTTGAGGCTGACGGGGCCAAAAAGCCCCGAAGGCCTTTTTGATTTGCTCAGACGGTTGGATATGCTGTTGGTAACCTCCACTGCCAAGAGGTTTTGTCCCTCCCTCAACAGGTGGGTAACCTCCCATTCATAGGGAGCCCACAGGCAAGGAGCCAGGTCTGTGCCGTTTACATTTACCCGGGCCATTTCACACACTCTTCCTAGAGAAAGCAAAACCCTTGTAAATGGCAAAGGTGCATCCAGATGGAAGGTTGTCTCATAGGTAAGGGTTCCTGAAAAGTTGTCCATGTTTTCCCACGATGTCCAGCAGGTAAGGCCCTGCCTTAAAGCTAAGGCTTCGGGGGCAGGGGAGGGCAGTCCCCGTAGGGTCCATGGTTCTTTAAGTATGATTTCAGAGGATGGGAGGACTTTTTCCGTAAGGGGATTAGAAGGTTCCTGAGGCAGGTCCTCACTCCTTGCCCGGGGAGACAGTATCAAAATGGCGCTTTCACGCCGTTTAAGCCCTATGGCATAGGCCTGTGTCCTAAGCTGGGAAGCACTGGCCGCAAGAGGCGTGCAGGTGCCCTCCCAGGCCTTCCAAAGCTCCGCCTTGCCACCCTTGTCCATCACATGAAGAATGCCGTCGACTGCCTCTTCTCCCTCATTGGTCAAAAGATAGTAGGGCATATCCCCTTTATAGCCACGGCTTATGCGAAGGCCCTTGTGTGAGGGAAGAAAGAGGGGCTCTTCCATGAGGCTGTTCCGCAGTATTTCAATGAGCTCACACTGCTGAGCCTCTTCCCTTTCGCTGTGAATGGGAAAGCTTAAAACCCGCCCTCCTCCTTGCGTAAAGGCCTCAAGCTTACGATTGGGATCAGAGGGAAGAAGGCCCGGATCCTCCACAAGAAGGAGGGAATAGGCCTGATTGGCTATAAGAAGCTTTCCGTCCTCAACGCGGCAGGCTTCTGAAAAAAGGAGATCCCGCTCAAGGTAATTAAATTCAATCTGGGTTTCAAAAAGGGGCTTAACAATTCGCCAGGGCAAGTGATCCTCACTGCAGAGAACTGCCAGGGAAGCACGGTTGACACTGCCTGTCAAGAGCCAGCACAGGCGTTTAACATAGGTTGCTATATAGGCATAATCCTTCCACCACAAATTATTGAGACCCACATCAGGAGGCCGTTCTCCCTGGCGGCGCTCCCCTTCCAGGGAATAATAAAAGGCATGAGGAAACAGAAGATTGGTTCCTCTGACAAAGAGCCAGTCCATATACCATTTCATGTCGTCAGCGG
>JAFADM010000003.1 GCA_023424865.1 Bacillota bacterium
GCATAAAGCTTTGCCAGACTAAAGCTGCGTTCACCACGTTCCACGCTTCCTAAAAAGGAAGGAGATAAATCCATTCGTTCAGCAAGATGTTCAATCGTCCAGCCCCGTTGCGTCCGTTCTTCACGAATGCGACGTCCCAGAGTTTTCCTGATGTTCTTTTCCAGCTCATCCATAATTATTCCTCCAATCTTCATTAAATTACGGGCAGGGACTCGATTCCACGAACCAAAAGAGTTATAATACCTCTTAGAGAGTAGAAGGGCAATTGGTATTCTGAGTTTTTAACACACTCCGGTTCCCATATACGGCTGATTTATTCTGTAGGGCATATTCTGTTTTGGGGGGATGGAATGTCTAAAGAAGAAATATACCGACGGATTACGCTTTTGCGTAAAGAGCTTGAGGATCTGGCCGAGAAAGAGATACGTTTTAAGCAATCCGCAGCAGAAAAGGAAAGAGGGCCCGGCTGGCTTAAATCTCCGGAGACTCTCCGATTGAGCCGTAAACTGGACAGACTGATAAATGACTATATGAAATAAGTGCTGAAAACGAAGGGGCGTTTTCTTTCCCTTCACCTTTCTGTTACAATGTCCTTGGTAGGCTTTACGGCTGAAAAAAGCGGAAAACCGAAGAAGGGCATTTCTGGATATGGAATATATCGGCGGTGTGGTTGAACGCATAACCTTTATGAATGAAGAAAACGGTTATGGTGTTATAAAAATAAAGTCTAAGGGTTTTTCGGAGCTTCTTACTGTTGTAGGAAGCCTGGGGGCCGTTAATGTGGGTTCAACCTTAAGGATAAAGGGCGAGTGGCGTGTTGATGCCAAGTACGGGAGGCAGTTTTGTGCCGTGGATTACCGTGAGACGGTACCTGCCACAGCCGCAGGTATTGAAAAATATCTGGGCAGCGGCCTTATTAAGGGGATAGGTCCTGCTTTCGCCAAGCGTATTGTGGCTAAATACGGCACGGATACTTTAAGAATTATTGAAGAAGAGCCGGAAGCCCTGATCCATGTGGAGGGCATTGGCACAAAGCGGGTAGAGAGTATTATAAAGGCCTGGCAGGATCAAAAGGAAATTAAAAATGTCATGCTTTTTCTCCAAAGCCACGAGGTGTCTACCGCTTTTGCAGTGAAAATCTTCAAGACTTATGGTAAGGACAGTATTCAACTGGTACAGGAAAATCCTTATCGACTGGCCGACGATATTTGGGGCATCGGCTTTAAAACCGCCGATAAAATCGCCAGGAAAATGGGCTTTGACACCCAATCCTATCAGAGAAGCCGTTCGGGGCTGATGTATACCCTTAATGCTCTGGCAGACGAGGGTCATTGCTATGCCCTTCGTTCCCAGCTTCTTGAAGCAGCCAACGTACTTTTGGAAATTGAAATGCCCCTCCTGGATGAGTCCATAAACAAAATGCTTGAAGAGCAGGCCTTAATAAGCCAGACAGACGGGGCTCCGGAAAAGGGGAGCGAAGCGCTGTACCTTCCGCCCTTTTTCTTCAGCGAATCCGGTACGGCCAAACAAATCGCCAGGCTGGCCTCCTGGAATGAGGGAGAGGTACTAAGCCTTCAACCCGTGGATCAACTCTTGGACGAAATCCAGAAAACCAATGGCATCGTTTATGACAGTATTCAGATTGAGGCCATTAAAAAAGCCCTGGCCTCCCGTTTTCTTGTGCTGACCGGAGGGCCCGGCACAGGCAAGACCACCACTACTCTGGGCATTATCAAGACGTTTAAGCATATGGGCAGAAGAGTGCTTCTGGCAGCGCCTACAGGACGCGCGGCAAAGCGTCTGTCCGAGGCCACGGGCATGGAGGCCAAAACCCTGCATCGGCTTTTAGAGTATAAGCCTCCCGAGGGCTATCAGAAAAACGAGGACAATCCTTTGTCCTGTGATGTGCTTATTGTGGATGAAACCTCCATGGTGGACATTCTTTTAATGTATAATCTTATGAAGGCCGTTCCGGAAGGGGCTGCCGTCATTCTGGTCGGGGATGTGGATCAGCTTCCCTCAGTGGGTGCCGGAAACGTTCTTAAGGATATTATTTCATCAGGTGTGGTGGAGGTGGTGCGGCTTACCCGTATTTTCAGGCAGGCCCAGAACAGCACCATTATCACCAATGCCCACCGTATCAACCGGGGGGAAATGCCGGTTATGAAAGGCGGGGCCGGAAGCGATTTTTTCTTTATTGAACAGGAAGAGCCCCAAAAGCTTGTTGAAACAGTGAGGGATTTGTGCTTAAAGAGGCTGCCCGGTTATTACCGGGTGAATCCCTTGACCGATATCCATGTGCTCTGTCCCATGCAGAGAGGGGATACGGGCGCTCAGAACCTGAACCTGGTGCTCCAGGAGGCCCTGAATCCCTCCCAGGTGACCATAAAGTACGGGGGCAGGGTTTACCGGCTTAATGACAAGGTCATGCAGATAAAGAACAATTACGATAAAAATGTTTTCAATGGCGACATCGGCTCCATTATCCGTATCGATGAGGAGGATAAAACCCTGGTTATCCGCTTTGATACGGGGGAGGTGGAATACGATGCCACCGAGCTGGACGAGGTAACCCTGGCCTACGCCACCACCGTTCATAAAAGCCAGGGAAGCGAATACCCCATTGTTGTGGCTCCCTTTACCATGCAGCATTATGTCATGCTCCAGCGAAATCTTTTATACACCTGCGTCACCCGTGCCAAAAAAGTATTTGTGCTGGTGGGATCCAAAAAAGCCGTGGCTCTGGCGGTTAAAAACAACAAGCTGTCGGACAGAAATACCTTGCTGGCTTCAAGACTTGCCTTACTTATGAAAAAGTAGAAAGGAACAAGGGGTTTATGATAACCAAATCACAACCTGATGAAAGGGTCATCGCCTACCTGAAAACCGATGAAATTATCAATCTTAACATGCTGGGCATTCTGGAAAATGAGCAGGACTGCATTGTCTATACTCATGAGGATGATAAAGGCATTATAGACGGCTGCGTTATTATCCAGGACTGGCGCCATTTTGTTTATACCCGTTCGGACGCGGTTCTTTCGGCTTTTATGGAAACTCTTTTTAAAAAGGGAAGCTTTGGTTTTGCCGGAGTACACAGGCCTCTTACAGAGAAAATTCTGTCCAGGGGCAGGGAGATATGGCGAAATCCCTGCGACTTATATTATATGCCTCCTGCTGCTATCAAGTCCTTTGCCTCGGAAATTGAGCGACAGGAGGAATGCGGCGCCTGTCATCCTATAATGACTGCCATAGGTCCGCTTGATCCCGTACATGCTGCTCTTGTGGACAGCTTCTACAGCTTCCGGGACGATGAGTCCCTGGAGGAAATAAGGAAGAACATTACACAGCGCCCCTCCTCTGCTGTTTTTATTGACGGGGAGCCTGCGGCCTGGGTGATGATTCATGAGGACGGCTCCATGGGCATCCTCTTTTGCCGGGAGGAGTACCGGGGCCGGGGATATGGAAGGGACATCACTCTGGATCTTGCCCGCAAGGTGATTGCCCAGGGGAAAACACCCTTTGTTCAGATTCTTGAAAGTAACGGCATGTCGCCGGGACTGGCTCTGAAGTGCGGCTTTGTCAAGTACGACAAATGCGACTGGTTCAGAGTTGAGATAGGGTAATGTTTAAATCAATGAGCCGCTAGCCGAAGCTGCCGTATCACACTATGCTCAAAATCAACGTAAGCTGCCTCTTTCAGCTTATATAAAGTCCCCCGCGCAGATGGCGGAGGGCTTTATTCACGCCGGGTGCTTCCTCCTGTATACATGATGCTTCCTCCTGTATACATCCGTTTACAGGGGTGAATCACCCTTCAGAAGAATGAAGCCATCGCTGTCTCTTATGTAATATCGCGTGAGGGTGTAATCGGTGTTTTCCCTGTAAACCAAGATGTCGGCTTGACCGTCAGCATCCGTGTCAATAGCAGCCAGCAAATTATCCGCCTTCTCGTCCACCAAATTCTCATAATTGTTGCTCTGAGGATCCAGCAGCTTTGCATCATTTAAGGCGGGATACAATATAATGGCGTCGAAAGGTGTGTCGTCCCGTCTGCCTGAGACAGGCGTACCGGTTAAAATGCTCTCAACCTTTATATCTTCAATGCTGCATGTAAACCAGGTCAGCCTTTTACCCCCGCCTATTTCTTCTGAATTTTCTTCTACCGCGTTTATAGCGGCAGCAAAGGATTCCGAATCGGTATTAATCGGTACAACCGTTACCTTTTCGTTTTCATTGAGTTTCCTGCTCAGAGTGAATGTAATCGAAGCGCTCGTATAGGGACGTATGAAAAAACCGTTTTTATCCTCCGTGTCCGATACACGTATAATGGTTGAACAGGAAGCCGTTTCAAGCCTTGGGTTGTTTGTCCCAACCGGCGTCCCTGTCGGCGTGGGGCTCTCATAATCCGATGACTGGATGGAATTACTTCTTGCGCAGCCGCTGGACAGTAAGAGGATAAGGGATAAAAGCATTAAAACCTTTTTCATGAGCGATCCTTCCAATATAAAAAATACATACTATTAATATACATTGTTTCTATATAAAAGCAATGCGTTTTCAGGGGTTTTTTACATGGAAAGCCTATTTAAGTAATGTTTGAAAAGTATAATCCTATTCTTCATTGGGAAATTGGAAAGAAGGGCAAAAGCTGATAAAAAAGCAGCCGGCTCTATTTTATAGCGGCTAAAAAGCCTCTAAAATTTCTTTTCAAGACGGAAACAGAGTTTAAGCAAGACTATAAAGGGCTTTTGATGAAATGTCCAAAGTGTGCAGAATATTTTGCACAGTCTATTTTTTGATGCCATTTTAACTAAAAAACCTAAGACATATGGGATAAAAATTCGTCCTATTGACTAAGAATAAACACCCATGGCATGATTGGTATCACATCGATAAACACCTCCACCTCATCCTCACTTTATTCAAAACGAACAGCGCACCACAATAACGTCCAACGAATACTAAAAACACCCATAAAAAGACTGCTGCAATTAAAACAGAAGCGACAGAGCTTAATAATTTCAGTCAGGTTTAAGTCAAGTGAAAGAAGGGAAGGGAATGAATTTGCAACTAAGGACAGTGGCACAAAACCGGCAAAGAACGTGGCCGGGGAGGCTGAGCAAAGGTATTCTGGATTACGGACAGCTTTACCTGCTGATTCTGCCTGCATTAATTTATCTTATCATTTTTAACTATCTGCCCATGTATGGCGTCCAAATTGCCTTTAAGGACTATAAGGCCATCAGTGGCATTGCCGGCAGTGATTGGGTCGGCATCAAGCACTTCGTAACTTTCTTTAACACATTCTACAGCCAGCGGCTGATAGTGAATACGGTTCTTCTTAATCTGTACGGCCTGATTTTTGGTTTTCCAATACCTATTATACTGGCAATTATGATTAACAATCTGCGCAATGCCCATTTTAAAAAATTCACCCAAACAGTGGTTTACGTTCCCCATTTTATATCCACGGTGGTGCTTGCGGGTATGCTTTATATCTTTCTCTCCCCGACAAACGGCATTATTAATCGTTTTATAACGGTAATGGGAGGGGACCCCATCTTCTTTCTCAATGAGGTGGACTGGTTCCGCCCGGTCTTTATTATCTCAGGTATCTGGCAGAGTGCAGGCTGGAGCTCCATTCTTTTTATAGCTGCTCTGGCGGGTGTGGATCCCCAGCTCTACGAGGCGGCGACCATTGATGGGGCCAATAAGCTTCAAAAGGTGATACATATTGATATTCCTCACATCATTCCTACCGCCACCATGATGCTTATTCTTAATTGCGGCTCCCTTTTGTCCAGCTCAACCCAAAAGGCTCTGCTTTTTCAGACGGGAGGCAATATCGCCCGGTCCGACATTATTGGCACTTACGTGTACACCATGGGTCTGGGCAGCGGACAGTTCTCCTACACCTCCGCAATCGGCCTTTTAATCAATGTTCTTAATTTTGCAATGATTATCGCCGCCAATTCCATTTCAAAAAAAATGAAGGGCGAAACCTTAATCTAAGGGAAGGAGGAAAAAAGAATGTCAGAGCAACTAGTTGCCGGCCCCTTACGCCAGAAGG
>JAFADM010000127.1 GCA_023424865.1 Bacillota bacterium
CAAGACAGGCTATTTCAAGCCCGCTTCTGGAAACCTCCATTGAAGGAGCCAGAGGCGTACTTCTCAATATTACCGGAGGCATTGATCTGGGACTGCAGGAAGTTAACCTCGCTGCCGAGCTTATTCAAGCCTCAGCTGATCCGGAAGCCAACATCATCTTCGGCGCCGTTATTGATGAAAACCTCAAGGATGAGCTTGTTATTACGGTTATCGCAACAGGCTTTAATAAAGGTATCGAATTGAAGCGGCCCAGTGTTGTTCAAGGCACCGAGCATAAAAAAATAATCCCTGAGCAGCCCGTTAAAAGGCCGGTTATCGTTGAGGAAGAGGCCGATGGACCTCAAATTCCTACTTTCCTTAAGAGGAAGGGTTTTAGATAAGTCGGTTTGTCAAAGGTATACATAAGCCTTAAAGCCCTGAAGGGCTTAAAACCGTTGCTGGTAAAAGACAGGGTGACAGTGCTTCCTTTTAAGCTTAAAGCTTTGAATGGAGCCTGTCGCCTTTTTGCTATGAAAGAAGCCGCTATGTCTATGGCTGAATTAATATGGAGAAAAGGGGCTGGCAAAACCCTCGTGTAACCAAAAAGGCGGTTTATTATTGAAAAATGAAAAAGGCTTTGCGTTAGCTTGACAGAAAAACTTGCCCATTGTAAAATAGTAAAGCATGAGATTTATGCAGGCTGCGTTGTAGCAAAAATCTTATAAAAAGTATATATTGTGCTACTGTGGCTCAATGGCAGAGCAGCTCATTCGTAATGAGCAGGTTGTGGGTTCGATTCCCACCAGTAGCTCCAGAAAAGACATACTTTCACCAAGGAGAGGTATGTCTTTCTTTTTGTAAGAAAGTTTAGCATTAGGGTATGAAGTGTTAATGACACAAATAATCAGGAATTTGATACGGAGGATAAGGCTTAAAAATGGAAAAGAAAATCACAGGAGCAGATTATTTATACCTTGCTTTATACGCATTTGCAGGTATAGGGTTAGAACTTGTTTTAGTTGGAGTTATCGAGCCGCTGTTTGGTGTAACTTTAAAAACATACACAACCTTGCAGAATATTATCCATTGGGTGGTTATGTGTGTAATATGGTTGCTTGTAGGGCTTTTTCTTATTAGCTTAGCAAGTAAGAAATACGATTTCAACCTATGGGAAACTAAAAGTAAGTTAAAAGGCTGGCAGTACATAGGAGTCGTTATCTGCCTGGTTGTATCTATCGCTACTCATTATTTGGACTGGGAAGGCTTTAAGCCTCTTTTGGAGTTTCAGCGATTAGGAGCGTTAAAATTTATTTTCCAATACTTATATTATATATTTGAAGCCTTCTTGATTTCTCTCATTGTTATCTTTGGACAAAAGGCTTGTGAGAAATGGTTTAAGAATGAAGCTATTCCTTATGGTGGAATTGTTCTTGCTTTAACATGGGGGCTTATGCACATTGTGTCAAAAGGAAGTGTTGCCGTAGGGCTATTATCTGCTTTTGGCGGATTCCTGTATGGCGCCGCTTATCTGGTGGTAGGGAAAGATTATAAAAAAGCCTTACCTCTTATGTGCTTAATGTTCGTATTGTAAGTAGCAGATTCCGGTTTGCTGAGCAGGTAATTTTGAGGAGGCGGCCGAAGAGGGAACGCTCATCAATATGTGTCGGCATAAAACACGGCTATTTCATAAACCTTTTGACTCTGACACCGTGTCGTACTTTATAGTTAATATCAGGAAAAGAATGAGGTTATGAAATGGACCTTCAAACAATCAGCCAAGTGTCAAGGGATTATGGGATTTCTACAAGAATGTTACGTTATTATGAACAAGTGGGATTAATTAAAAGCCTGCGGAAAGAGGATTATGCTTATCGGGTTTATGACGAAAACGCCATGAACCGGTTGCGGCAAATCGTAGTTCTGCGCAAGCTGCGCGTTCCGGTGAAGCAAATCCTAAGCATCCTTAATAATTATGACGCGGCGGAAGCAGTGGAAATTTTCAGGCAAAACATAAGCGAAATAGACAGCGAAATAACTGCGTTGTCTACCGTTAAATCCATATTGACGCGTTTTATTGAGGAAATCAATAATAAAGCCGGTGTTAATTTAAAACTTCTCGGCGACGAAGCTGTGTTCTCTGTTATTAACTCTCTTTCTTTTTCTGATAATCAAATTAAAGAAACGAAGGAGAATTTATCGATGGAAGACTTAAACAAGGCTAACGAAGAATTAATGAAACTGGAAGACAAGGATGTGCGGATTGTTTACCTTCCGCCCATGACCATAGCTGCCGCTTACGCTTCGGGAGAAGGCAGTCTGGACAAAACATCGGACATATTAAATAAGTTTATAAAAGAGAGCGGATTGCTAAAAATTAAACCCGATGCACGCGGGTTCGATTTCGACTGCCTGGGAGGCGGGGCAGAGCCCGACGAAAATTCACATGGACATGAAGCATGGGTGTCTGTTCCTGACAATATGGAAATACCTGCACCGTTAGTAAGGCGACAGTTCAGCGGCGGATTATATGCCGCTCATGTGTTAAGGGCGTGGGATTTCCAGGATTGGCGGCGGCTTAAGGAATGGGTGAATGCAAGCGACAAATACGCTAATGACTGGGATTCCCCACGATGGGAACCGGCCGAAACCGGTTACGGCCAAGGTTTTGAAGAAACGTTGAATCTCTATCATTTTATTCAAAAGCACAATGCTGAAATGGGTTATTTACAGCTTGATTTGCTGTTGCCTATTAAGGAAAAGGATAATGATAATGAATAATATTTAAATAGGCTCGATTGTAAGTACGGGAAGGCCGGTACAACATGTCCGATAATGCCGTCTATTTCTTTTGAAACCTCTTCATAACTTTCTCCCAAAAATGATTCTGAAGCAGCATGGTCCCATTTTCAGAGAAAGCCTTCTTTGCATTTTTGCTCAACATAATTCCAGAGCAGCTTTGCGGCATTGGAGCAGCCAGCTCGCTTCAGGCACACCAGAGAAATATAGCTGAGAGGCATTTCGTGGATGGTAGCAATTGAAAAATTCTGTTTGTCCAGGGAACAGGCGACTTGCTTCATCAGCAGTGCCACGCCCATGTTTGAAGAAACCATTTCTGCAATATTGTCAGCCCGGGTGCCGGTAAAAACGATGTTTGGTTCAAAACCGGCTCTGATACATGCAGCATAGGAATCATCATAAAGCATGGTTTCCTTATTCAAAAAGAAAAATTTATCATTTTTAAATTCGTTCAGTGTAATGACACTTTTTTCGCACAGAGGATGTTGTTTGGACATAATCAGCACCATCTGGTCTTCAAAGATATCCAATACATCCATTTTAGAGGTGTTTATATAATCTCGGCGGATAAAGGCCAGGTCATAATTGTGGTTGTCCAGACCGGAAGCTATATTATGATTGCCTAATTCCTGAATGGATAGGGAGATTGTGGGATGCAATTTGCAAAAATCGGCGATGAGCCGGGTGATGCCGTATTGAACCATAATGGGCATGGACGCCACAGTTAGTTTTTTATTATTTGCGTTGTGCAGGTCCTTTAGCAGGCAGTCATAGCTCTCGGTGAGTTTAAGGGCATGGGTCCATAAAAGCTTACCTTCCGGTGTGATGGTAATCTTGCGGCTGCTGCGGTCAAACAGGAGGGTGCCCAGCTCTTTTTCCAGGCTGAGAATGTGTTTGGATAAAGCTGCCTGTGATACAAACAGTTTTTCGGCAGCTTCCGAATAACTGCCCGTTTGTGCAATGGTTATGAAATAGTTTAGCTTTTTGATATCCATTTTGTACCTCTTTAGCTATAACTAAAGTGAATACATGATAACACATTTCGAATTGTTTGAAAATATCCTGCATTGCTATAATGAAGGCATGATTCAATGGGAGGGTAAAGTATGTTTAAAGATAGACAATGAAAGCCATTTGCCCATGTTGTCCTTTTATGGAATGACGGCTATCAAGACATAAAGAATAGGATTACCGGCGTTGTTATGCGATTGGCTTAATGAAGGGGAAGTGTTTCGGGCATCACCAATACATCGCATTGACTAATATTGAAAATACCCCTTCTAAAAGATATAAAGGATTTTTACCGTATCGTAAATTAGAGTATATTTGATTCATAGTCTTAAATAAAATTTTGGGAGGAATGTGAAATTGGGTTTTAAAATATGTGTGGTGGGATGCGGGGCCATTTCCGACAGAGTCCACGGGCCATCCTACAGAAAATATGCACAGCTGCATGCCGGTACGACATTGTCTGCCTGTTGTGACATCGATGAAGGGAAAGCGGCAGCTTTTCAAGAGAAGTTTGGGTTTGACAGATATTATACGGATATGGACAAAATGCTGGATACAGAAAAGCCGGATGC
>JAFADM010000299.1 GCA_023424865.1 Bacillota bacterium
CGGTTCCGGTCTCCCTCCCGGGCACCAGGAATTGTTTTCTTTTTTACAGCCTTTGCTATAGAAATCGTTTTCATTGTAGATGCCTTTATAATCATCTCTATACATAAATCCCACCCCTTACATTAAAGCGTTATACATAACTATCCGCTAATCATTCTCTACTGTTTTTTATCTGCTTTTATCCATTCATGCAGCGTCCTGGTTTATTTTAAAGGCTATAAAGCCGTCCAAAATCTCAAAGCACAGCCCCTTGCTGAACTTTTTTAATTTGGATGGTACAGACTGTGTTTTGAGATTGTACACTGCTCTTTGCTGTAACATTGGTCTTTTATATTTTTCTTAAGTTCCTTTCAATACTTGTCTTTTTTCACTTATAATCAGAAGATTTTTTTTCAGACGTTCATCGTGGGGTTCCATATCGCATGCAATTTGAGCAAATTCTTCTGCTTCCTTGTACAATCCCAAACGATAGGCGCTGATGGCACCGAAATCATAAAGGGTATAATCCCATGAGGAGGCTTCGTTGAGATAGGTTTCAGGCTTATTGCTTATATTAAGTGCATCCTTCACCATATGGAAAAGCCCGGGCCAGTCTGCAGCTTCATACATTAATCTGGCCATATCCACATAGGGCTCCCTAAGATAGGGGGCTTCAGCAATAGCCTTGTACAGCCATTGTTTTGCCACATCAGGCTGTCCCTTTCCCTTGTACGAACGGGAAATAAATCGCAGAGATGCGCATCTTTCATCCTTCCAGGTAGCACTGGGCATTTCCAAATGCTTATTAAGGGTTTCAATGCATTTATCCCACATGCCGTAGTACATGTATTCCCGGCCAAGATAGTGAACATTCCGGTCATTATCCGGATTTTCCTTTGCAGATTGCTCTAAAAGGGGAAGATATTGTCCCCGGGAGCTTTTATAAACCGGAAAATGGTCCAGATAAATTTCGTGAGCATAAACAATCTTTTCCGGGGTATCGCCATAATAGGAAATAACCTCATGGATGGGATTCACCCAGCGGTAGTTGATTCTGGCATGAATTTTTTCTTTCCAGTAGGTTACGGCCCGGGTGCCGTCAGGATTGAACCGGTAAGTAAACTGATAGCGCAAGGAGTTGGTATCCGGCTGCCAGGCCCTTTCAAGCTTCTCTCTCCAGCCCTTTTCAAAAATTTCATCCAAATCGGTGCATACACAAATGTCCACATCCGAAGGCAAAAGTGCAAGAGACGCATTCCGCGGCACATCAAAGCGCCATGGATTTACTTTTATCCTGTAAACCACAGCACCCTTTGCCTCCAGCTTTTCAACCGTATTGTCCGTGGACCCCGTATCACACACCAACACAACATCAGCTTCTCCCATGGAATCCATCCACCGGTCAACAAAATGTTCTTCATTTTTACAAATAGCATAGACTGCAACCTTATACTTACTCATATTTATCCTTCCTTTCCCGGAAAGGGTTCCGCTTTTTCTTTCGGTTGAGTGCATTTCTCACGAAGCTCTTCTAAAAAGGCTTCTCCCTTTTCTCCCCAGCACTCGGAATTGCTGTATTCGTCCTCTTTTCTTTCATCAAACAACATCCCGACAGTCATCATTTTATAAGCCTCTTGATATCGCCCGAGCTCATAAAGATAACGCGCTTTTTCGTAATAAACCTCCCGCCGTCCGGGTAAAAGGAAAAACAGCTGATCCAGCTGAGTTAATGCCAGAGGGGTTATTCCTATTTTTTTGAATAATTTGTATCTCAGCTCCACTACCTGAGCTGTTTTATAAAGGCCCAAGGACTCTCCCTTATCTAAAGAGGAAAGCGCATCCAGATACTTTTCTTCCTGTACCTGAATTTGAGCTAAATAAAACCATAACTGAGGTAATTTGGGTTTCTCTTTCAAGGCAAGCAAAATTAAAGCTTTACGGATTTCTGTTTTTTCAAGTCTCTGGGAGCGCTGATAAACAGGAATGCCTGCAAGCTCCGCATTTTTCTCAGCTCCCTTGTATTCAAGATACTCATAAACAGGAAGCCTCCAGATAAAGCCTCCGTTTTTATGTATTTGAAAGCCCTTCTTTTCTGTTTCCAGGGTACTGCCTTTATAAACTCCAACGGAGTGAATATAGCGCATGACGGCAGGATCCCATTTCTCATCGAGCAAACTGCGCCAATCCTGGGACAGAGTCTGATTCAGCTCCAGGCAGATGTTTACATCCATATCTTCCGGCATGAAGCTCAGGCATATATTTTTAGCATCATCATAGCGTGGCGGTTGTATAAAAAGGGCCAAATGTTTCAGGCTAATTTCGGGATGCTCGAATTTAAAGGCTTCAATTCTATCAAATGTACCATCTGTTGAGTTGTTGCCGCACAACACAATTTGGTTCGCACCAATTAATGATTGCAGATAGGCATCAATTAGTTCCTCATCATCTCCATAGACGCCGTATACCCCATATTTAGGCATATAAGCATCCTTCAGCACCTTTGCATTCTGTTTATCCTCATCAACACCGGCATAAAACGTTCCCTGCTCACTCTGCCACTTAAGTTGAAGCCCCTTATACCTATCCAATATATCCGGAGCGCTTTCCGGCAGTATAAGGATAACAAAACTGGTTTTTTCAAGTATTTGTTTATAAATGGTCTCTGCCGTGTCTGAATAAGGGTCCTCCATTCCATCGACTATAATGATGTCATAGTCCTTGGCCGGTTCCCATGAATTTATGTCTTCAAGCTCACCCTTAAGGCCTTCCTTCTTCAACCAGGAAGCTAAGGGTTCTTTTTCAACGGATGACGTCAAAACCAGAATACCATTCTCGTCTGCTTGCTTTAAGAGACGCCTGGCTAGACGCGCCACCCACTCTCTACCTGTTTCTGTTCGTTCCAGCATCGCTACTATCCTCGCCGCACACTTCCATTCCTATAATATTAGTGTTCCTTACGTACTGACACAGTTAATAGAGCCTTAGTCCATTGTCCTTATAAAACAAGTTGTAGCAACCTGGAGTTTGTAACATAGCATATATTAGGTTCTAATAGCAAAGGAGATTCTGACGGTGAGTGAATGCGATTTAGAAAAAATAGATATATTTACTAAAAGAATACTGTCTAAAGCCCTTTTCCCCTGTACTCAAGAGGTATTCCAGGAGGCTTATGATTCTTTGGGCCAACCTATCGGAGAAAAGCTGCCTTTGAGTTTGTATATCATTAATAACGGCTCTTTTCCTGCAGCAGTTCCCTTTCTTGGCTCACCTGTACGCTGTGTAAAGTTGTACAAGCGGATTATTAACCCTGGTTTTCCTCAAAACACTTTGATTTGTACTCAGAAATCACGTGTTACCCTGAGATTCCAGCTTATACTGGTGGTTGAATTTGAGGATGGAACGGCGACACTTTTGAATCTGCCCCAAAACCTGTCCAACAACCTCAACTTCAATCCGTTAACAACCAGGGCCTTTGTTGAAGATACTGTGATAAATTCAGCCGGTATCCCTGTTATCCAGCGTCAAAGCGAAAAGCAGCCTTATGAAACTCTGGTTATTCTAAGCACGGGAGTAAACGAATACACCGTGTTCGAGTATGTGGTTACCATACCCTTCTCGCTCTTCTGCAATAAGATTAAGCCCTGCTACCTGGATGATCCCAGCCTGGAGTCCATAATACTCTTAAGATGCCTGAACAGTGAGATCGAGGTATTTGATCCGGTACAGGTGCCTACTACCGCGGACGGAAGTCTAAGCGTATGGACGACAGAGGTATCCATCTCCGTTTTCGAAGACATCACCGATAAGCTTGGCATTGATGATGACATCATCCTCTACGGTTTTCCTGAGAACAAATGCTGAACATACAATCAAAAGCTCGGGGGTATCAAACCCCCTCCCTTTTAGCCGGATTTGCTTACGCACATGGCTACCAACAAAGAAAAAGGGAAGATTTTTTCATGTAGCAGGTACACGAAAATCTTCCCTTATTTGTTATCGCAGTTTATTCATTATGAAAATGCAAAAGACTTGTGTGAGCTTACAGAGATAATTGCAGCTTCACTTTATCATTTTGCGGATATTCCCTTCAAAAGGTGCTCCACCAGATTCTTAAAATCATAGACCTTTCCATTGGACAAATCATAGCGCTCCTCGTCGGAAACATAGGGAATGCCATATTCCGCTCCTCCGGAGGTTGCAAAAAGGATATAATCCATACCATAGCGAATATCAAGTACTACCGGAGTAGAAACAGCCTGTGAACCGGAAACTTCCTTGATTACACTTTTCGCTTCGGCGACATTGAACAGGAGGTTCATACCCTCTGGTTTTTCAGATACCAGGGTATTATCCATGTAAATCCAGGTTCTGCCTTCCGTGTCCGTAGCCGTTGCCCCTCTGACAGACACTTTGGCAGTATCGTCCGTAAGCTCCGGCATCAAAGAATAGGATAACAAAGCTGAAAGGTTTCCGCTGG
>JAFADM010000294.1 GCA_023424865.1 Bacillota bacterium
CCCTTCATTTTGTTCATGAGGTTCTGCAGTTTTTCCGACAGTCCTTCAAATACCATAATGCCCTCTATCGCAAAAATCCGGCGGCAAGTGCATTACGCCGCCTTCGTCCTGATTGTTCCGATTTTTCTTTTTGCACGAAATCTTTTGCACATGCTTTATGCCAAAGCGTTTCACTAAATTTTGCACTTATATCTCTATACGTTTTAAACGGTTCATTGTCTATAAATTGTCCTGAAGCTTTTCGAGTAAACGGATGGCCTCTTTAAACCGGCTGTTTTTGTTAAGCTCAGAAATTTCCCCATTTACCTGTCTCAAATGCTCCAGAGCCAGGTTCACGTTTTTCTCCTGCTCTCTGAACCGGGTTATAAGGCCCAATCTTTCTTCAAAGCCAGCAAGGGTTATCTTCGCCTTGCGGATGCTATCATGAACCCCTTGCCTGCTTATTCCCAGCATTTCACCAATTTCACCCAGGGACAGATCATTATTGTAATGAAGATCCAGTATATCGTACTGGCGCTTTGTTAAAAGCTGGCCATAAAAATCGAGGAGTACAACAATTTCGTAGACATCCTCTATGGCATCCCTTAAAGTGGCATTCTCAGTGCGCAGCCCGGAATCCGCTTCATTATTATCCTTCATTTCTACCGCCCTGTCAAGTCTTTTTGCTTTACACTTTCTTTCAGTACTTTATAATGAGAGAGAGACTTTGTCAAGTAAGAAAAAACGAAGCTTTTTAATATTATAGGATCAAAGGATTTATATTAAACACTTCTTTTATCCGGATGTATTCATCCTGTAATCTATTCTTTCCAGATATTTTTGCACAAATAGCTCATGTTCATTTAGTTATCCTCCGTTTGTTCAAATCATCTCAATAGCTGTGCTGCTGCCGGTACTCATAAGGGGAACGGCCTGTTTCCTCACGGAACAGCTTCCCGAAATAGCTGGCGCTGTTATAGCCGCACATTCTTCCTACCTCCTCAATAGGAAAGGAGGTGTGCCTCAAAAACTGTTTTGCTTTTGCAATCCGTATCTGCTTAAGCTGTTCCATCACCGTAACGCCCTCATTGCGCATGTAATACCGGCAGAGAGAATACCGGTCCATATACACCTGCCTGCCTATTTCCTCCAGGGTAATGGGTTCGGCAAAATGGGCCTCCAGATACTGCCGCACAGTGGACGTAGGAGTGGCCGACGGCGCGAATTCCTCGCTCAGCCATTCGGCCAGCCAGCTGTATCCGGCGGCAGAACGGGAGACAACCGTACTGCTGCCACGGCACAAACGGCTTAACTCGGCAGTGGAAGCAGATAGCCGCGGAGTCGTGCGGAAGAAAAACGCATCCTGCACATGATAATAATCCAATATCCCCTCTCCTCCCAGAAAGGTTACCCAGAGGGAGTCAAATTCCTGTCCGACCTTCTCATAGCTATGAGGAACATTCTGTCGGCAAAACAGGCCTTCTCCCTGAGAAAGCACTTTGGATTGATCTCCAATACGAAATACGCCCTGTCCCTTGGAAACCCAGATGACATGGTGATAAACGAATCCGTTGGGCCGGTTTATAGCACCTTGCTTGGGGCTCCTTCCCACAGAGCACACGACAAAGGGCAGTGGACAGGGGCCGCCCGTATGCAGATAGTCTTTATTGATTTCAGCAAACATTGTCAACATCCTTATAGTAATGCAATAAATTAGGATTGAATTCGCTAATTCTCATCAATATAATTATAGCGGAGCAGGGGGAAAAGTAAAGTCTCCCGGATAAAAGCGAAAGGATGGAATACCTATGGAGAAAATTCGATTGGGACTTATTGGCTGCGGCGGCAGAGCCGGAAGCCATATGCATTCTTTTGAGCAAATGGAGGATATTGAGGTCGTAGCCGTGGCGGATCCGGTGGAAGAGCGGCGTTTGGCGGCTGCCAAACGGTTTGGGTGCACCCGTATTTACAAGGATCACAAGGAACTGTATGCCAATGAAAACAAATCCTCTCTGGACGCGGTGATTATAAACATTGAACCCACTGCTCATGACAGTGTGGAAGAAACGGCCATCGACATGGGACTGCCTTTTATCGTCGAAAAGCCCATGACCATCGATCTTGCGCAGGCTGAGGAAATTGCCCGCCGGGTTGAAGAAAAGGGACTCATTACCTCCGTCGGTTTTCAGGATCGTTACCTGGATTTAATGGATATCATTAAGGAAGAGCTCCCCAAGCATAAGAGCGGCGGACTGGTCTACGGCGCATGGGTAGGGGGAATTCCCGGTGTATGGTGGTGGCAGAAGAAATCCACCTGTGGCGGGCAGCTGGTAGAGCAGAACATTCATTTACTGGATGGCCTTCGTTATCTTTATGGAGAACCCCTTTCCGTTTATGCCACCTGCTCCCGGGGGATGATAAAGCCCGGGGTGGACGCTTCTCCCGAATATGACACCGACGACCATTCCACCGCTGTTATCCGTTTTTCAAATAATGTCACCGCAACACTGGTCAGTGGCTGCTATATAAAGAGTGTTCGTCCCAATAGCGGACTGGTTATCACCCTGGATGACATGGTGATTGACTATCGCCTTCGCAACAACCTGATTTTGCGCACTGCCAACGAGACCCGGGATGTGAACAGACAGGTTGACCAGACTTACTTATTGGACCGCGCGTTTATTGATGCGATTAAGACAGGAGACCCCTCCGGAATCCGTTCTTCCTACAGCGACGCGCTAAAATCTCTGAAGCTGGGATTTGCGGCAAATCAATCCATGGAAAGCGGTCAGGTGGTTTATTTCTAACAACAGCCTGATATGAAAGGATGAATGCTATGAGGCTTTGTGTACCCATTCCCTGTTTTTTCGGGAAAGAGGACTTTGTTACTGCGATTCATAAGGTGAAAGACCTTGGATTTGACGCCATTGAAACCTATAATTGGAAAAACCTCAATTTGGAGGCTGTGAAGAACGCCTGTGATGAAACCGGTGTGGAGCTTTTGAGCATGTGCACTACCGAATTCCGAATGACCGATCCGGCGCTTCGTGACCAATGGCTGGAGGGCCTTAAGGAAAGCTGTGCCGCAGCGAAAAAGGTGGGAGCTAAAAAGCTGATTACCCAGGTAGGCCCGGATACAGGAGCCCCCCGTGCTCAGCAGCATGAAAGCATTGTCGCGGCCCTTCGCGCGGCTAAACCTATTTTGGAAGACAGTGGCGTGACGATTATGATCGAACCACTCAATACCTTGGTTAACCATCCGGGCTATTATCTCTGGTCCGCGGTGGAGGGCTTTGAAATTATTCGTGAGGTGGATCATCCTTTGGCTAAGGTTGTTTATGATATTTACCATCAGCAGGTGATGGAAGGGAACCTCATTCCCAATATCACCAAAAACCTGGATTGCATCGCTCACCTGCATAGCGCCGGACATCCCGGACGGCATGAGCTTCAGTATGGTGAAAGCGACTATAAGGTGATTTTTGCCGCGGTAGACAAAGCCGGCTATACCGGCGCCTGCGGACTGGAATATTCCCCTCTGCTGCCCCCGGAGGAAAGCCTTCTGGAAGCAAAGCGCCTGTATGGCGGCTGAGAGGGCCCGGCCCTGCCTCTAATCACTTTTTTCTGCTGTGTTTTGGCTTTTTGATTTCCCTTAGGATATTCAAAACACCTGCCCTGTAGAATTCAATTGTTTCTTTTCGATTAAGCTCCGGCGGGTTTTTCAGCCTCTCGGCCAAAGCCCGCCGGAACCCTTCCTTTGCCTCTTCGCCAAAATCTCCGCCATTTTCCCTGTAGGCCTCAAGAAGCTTGAAGAATGTTCTGTCTCCCTCGGAGAGCTGCGGCTCTGCGTGGGTTTTAGCGTGTTTCATATGTTTCCCCTCCTTAAATTAACCGCTCTGATGCCCGGAAGATAACAGAGGATACTCTGTTGTTTACTTCCTGCAGGCCAGCCGGTTTATAACAGGAGGGGAAAACCAAAAAAAGCGCGCATAGGTGTATAAACCCTACGCGAGCTTTGTCGTTGCAAAAGCGAGAAATATGCTTTAAAATTAAGCATGTCGCTGTGGCAGCGGATGCTGTGCGGATGGG
>JAFADM010000302.1 GCA_023424865.1 Bacillota bacterium
AAGCCGGGACAGAAATGTCAACGACCTTGCCAATTCCATTCAGGTAAGTCCTCAAACCATTTACAGTATTATAAAAAGGAATAATGCCAAGGTTGATTTGGATCTTCTCCAGAGTATTGCAGACGAGCTGGATGCCTCTCTGGATTATTTTACCGGGCGAAAAAGCCGGCCTGTTTTAAGCCGTGAAGAACGGAACCTTTTAATGAAATACAGTTTCCTTGACGCTAGAGGAAAGGTTGCCGTTCATGCTCTTATCGATGCTGAAAACAGTTATTGCCGGTCTTTAACACAGGAAATTCCAAAGGACAGGGCCAATGAGTACCTTCAGCCTGTGGCCGCTCACGCCGATAATCACTCGGAAGAAGAGCTTATGCTTTTAGAGGAGGATGTAAACAGCCTCCGGCTTTTATCTGAAAAAAAGGATACCAACGAAGCAAACAGGAACGGCCCTCATAGAGTTAACCGAGGTGAGTGAATGAGGGGTTACGATAAGCTTCTGACGGAAGCTGAGAAAAATAACCTTCTTATTGTTGAAAAGCAGTTTAAGTCCAGCGCCAAGGGGTTATGCGTAAATAATGTTATAGGCATCAATCGTGAAGTTGAAACCACGACTGAGAAAACATGCATTTTAGCGGAGGAAATCGGTCATTACCACACCACCGCGGGCAATATACTGGATCAAAGCAAGGTAAACAACCGGAAGCAGGAAAAGAGAGCACGCCGTTGGGCTCATGAAAAGCTCCTTCCTTTAGAAAGCTTTGTTATGGCTTATCTGTCGGGAGCCTCCGGACGCCATGAGCTGGCCGACTATTTAGAGGTTACGGAGGAATTTCTGCTTGAGGCAATAGAGCAGTATAAGGAAAAATATGGACTTTTGGCACACTGGGGAAACTACATCATTTATTTTGAACCACTGGGGGTTATGAAAATACTTGATTCGTCTAATCCCTCCAGCAGGTAGAGCTTTACAAAATCATTCCTTTCTTTTATGATAGATATAAAACTAGTACTTATATCATCATCTTAAGTCCTTTATTTTACCGTCTAAAGGATACTTTTAAAAAGACGGATTCCACAAAACACAGGGGATATGACCGAAGCCGTTGTCCATGCGGCCTGCCGTTAAAGGATAATCCCCGGAAAGGAATGGTAAATTAATGTTTCAATTTCATGAGGGCTTTTACACCGATGTAAGAATCGAAGAAATCTTTGAAACCTCCATTACTTATACGCTGGGTAAACTGGATGACTCCAAAATAAGGCGCTATAAGGCAGCTTTTATCCGTTTGTTTGACGGAAATCGCTGGTACTATTCAGCTACCTCCGATGCAAAGTCAATTCAGGAGGAGATCGATAAGCTATCTAAAATTGGCACGGCAAATCCAAGCATCAATGACCACCCAATCGTTAAAGCCTTTGAGATTAATAAGGAGACTGCGCTTGCGTATGCAGACGGCAGCGTCGCCAACATCTCCAAGGAAGATAAGGATGCCTTTATTCAAAAGTTCTTTCCGCATTTTGACAACCGGCCTTTAATTAAAATGTGGAAAATAGTCTACATAGATACCCGGAAAGTATTCAATTTTTATTCAAGCAAGGGCGCAGATCTTGTTTACGATGTGCAAAGAGCGGGCGTATCTGTCCGCATGGCCTTTTCCGAAGGGGAAAAGAAGCTTCAGGAAAGCTTCCAGAAGGCTTCAACCCATTTTGAGCATTTAAGCGATATGGCGGAAAAGCTGCCGGCCTACATCGAAAGGTGCGAGGATTTTCTCGCTCGTTCAGTACCTGTCGAACCCGGCAAGCACACGGTTATCCTCTCCCCTCTTGCCGCCGGTATTTTTGCCCACGAAAGCTTCGGTCATAAAAGTGAATCCGATTTCATGGTAGGCGACGAAACCATGCTCAGAGAATGGGCACTTGGTAAAAAAGTGGGTTCCGATATCCTGTCCATAGTGGATAAGGGCTCCGTACCCGGTTCCGGCTTTGTTCCCTTTGACGATGAGGGAACCCGCTGCCGTGAGAATTATCTTATAAAAGACGGCATTCTTGCAGGAAGGCTTCACAGCGCATCCACTGCCGCTGCTCTTAATGAAGGACTTACCGGTAATGCCAGGGCTATGAATTTTGAATATGAGCCTATTGTACGTATGACCACCACCTACATACTTCCGGGTGACAAGGCTAAGGATGAGCTTTTCAGTGAGGTTGAGGACGGTTTTTATATTGATACCATTAATCACGGTTCCGGTATGTCAACCTTTACCCTTGCGCCTTCCATGGCTTACCGCATTCGCAACGGCAAAATCAGCGAGCCCGTCAGCATCTCCGTAATAAGCGGAACGGTTTTTGAAACGCTGTCGGAAATCGACGGTCTTTCAGACAAGCTGGAGCTTCTGTCCTTTACAACAGGCGGCTGCGGCAAGATGGAGCAGTATCCGCTGCCTGTCGGCTTTGGCGGCCCCTATGTACGGGTCCGAAATATGAATGTACAGTAAAAGGAGGGAAGATTGATGTTAAAAGAAAAATATATATCAAGAGTTAACGATATTTCCGTTAATGTAATTAACTCAAAGGTAGAATCCGTTCGTTATAAAAACATAGAGAAAACCAGCTTCCGTGTCTATGACGGCGGGCGTATCGGAGTTGCGGGAGCCATCGGCAGCTGCAACGAAACCGAGCTGTTCAAAGAGGCCGCGGATGCTCTTAATTTGGCTATTGAATACCCTGCTGAACCATCCAGGGATTTGAAAGAGGCTCATAACCATATTAAAAGCTTTATACCCGAGGATGGCTATGTTGAGGAAATGGAAGCTCTTCTTTCAGATCTTGTGCAGCGTCATTCCGACTTTATTTTCTCTAATAAAATCAACTTAACGGAAACCCATGCCGCCATTAAAAATGAAGCGGGTCTGGATTTAAGCTATAGCGACAAAAGCCTCAATATGGCTCTTCTCTACAAGGAAAAGACCTCAACAAGCGTCTTTGACGGTTATGTGGGCTTCTCCGAGCGGAAATACGATCGAAAAGCTATCCTTGCTGAATTCGATCTCCTTCTGGATGCCAGCAGAAAAAGAGTTGATTTGCCCTCTGAGGGAACCTATCCTATTATCTTTGCCAGGGAAGATATGCCCATAGGCAAATTTTTGACCGACTTAAAGGGTGATATTTTTGCTCAGGGCGGCTCCCTGTTCTCCGGAAAGCTTGGTCAAAAGCTTTTCAGTGAATCCTTCTCGCTTTCCCAGAATCTGGATGAAGATAGCCAGTATCCTTTCTTTGATGCCGAAGGTATTGTTAACCCGGGCTACAACTTCCCGCTAATTAAAAATGGCGTGATTGTTTCCCCCTACAGTGATAAGAAGACAGCCAAACGCTATGGCTTTACCACCAGCGGAAGTGCTGTTGCAGCCTATGACGGGGTACCCCAGGCCGCACTTTCAAGGCCTTATATCGCTCCTTCCGGCAAAACCTTCAAGGAACTGATTGGAGGACAGAAGGCCATTATAGTCCTTATGGCATCCGGCGGTGATTTCACTCCGGGCGGTGATTTCGGCACTCCCGTACAGCTGTCCCTTCTTTTTGACGGAGAAAAGCTGTTGGGCCGTCTTCCCGAATTATCTATTTCATCAAGTATTTATGATATGTATGGAAACGCCTTCAGGGGACTTTCCACCGATAGCTTCCTGCCCTTCTCCACTCAAACGCTGGGAGTTATCGATATGAAGGTATCCAAGCTGTAAGCCCTATAACCTGCCGGATTCAAACCGGATTCAAAATAGTTAAGTTCAAATCCATAATAAAACAGGGGGGAAGATTTTAATGAAATCTTCCCCCTGTTTTATTATGAAATAACAAGGTTCCCGGGCTGGTCACAGGCATAGCCTGCTTGCTCGCCCATGCATCCCGGGCTCCTGTTCGCAATCTTTGATTGCGCAAGCGGGTGGGGTTCTTATCGTAAAATTTAAATATCTTCTACAAATTGAATTTTTAATCCATTAGGATCAAGAATATAGAAAAAACGGACGCGAGGGTTGGGCTGATAGGGACCTCCCAGAAGCTCTATACCGCGCTTGTTTACAAAAGCTATGGTCTCATCCACCGATTTCACCGTAAAACCCAGGGATATATCCTGTCCATACTGAACCTTATCCCTTCCCGCATTGCAGATAAGCTCAACCTTTGTTTCCCCCTCGCCTAAAAAGGCGATCTCCGAAGGACCCATATTAAACCTTCTCTCAAGCTTAAGTCCTACTATTTCCTGATAAAAGGTCAGTGACTCCTCCATGTTATTCACGTTTAGCGTGGTCCAGCAAAATTTCATAAAGTACCCTCCTCACGAGCTTTTTTAGCCATTTTCATTCTTATTCCGCGTTCAGCGATTTTCCAGTGGGTGTGGCAGCGATTCCGCCTTCTGCTGTTTCCTTCAGGGATGAGGGCATCGCCCGCCCTACCTGATTCATAGCAAAGATAACCTCATCACAGGGGATAACACTTTTAAGTCCTGCCAGGGCCATATTTGCAGAAGCAATGGCATTAGCCGCTCCTGACGCATTACGGTAGACACAGGGTACTTCAACCAGCCCGGCTACCGGATCGCACACCAAGCCCATCACATTTTCAAGAGCAAGGGCTGCGGCATGAGATGCCATCTGGGGTGTACCTCCTCGAAGCTCTACAAACGCTGCTGCTGCCATAGCGGCCGCAGCGCCGCATTCGGCCTGACAGCCTCCCTCGGCGCCGGAAATACTGGCATTTCGAGCTATGACAAGACCGATGCCGGCTGCTGTAAACAAGCTCTTTACTATTTTATAACGCGGGATGCCGTATTCGTCCATGGCCGATTTTAGAACACCGGGCAGTATTCCGCAGGAACCGGCCGTAGGTGCGGCAACAATTCTACCCATACAGGCATTGTACTCAGCAGCTGCAACAGCAGCGGTCATAGCCTTATGAATGATGTCCGAAGGAATTCGTCCTTCCTCAGATGCCGTTTTAAGACGCCACGCATCACCACCCGAAAGCCCGCTTACACTCTTTAAATTCTTGTCCATTCCCATCTCGATGGACTTTTCCATCACGTCAAGCTGAGATGCCATCCTCTCAAAAAGAGCTTCCTCTGTACTTTCCAGTGCCTGAGCCTGGCGCGCAAGCACAACCTCGGACAGGGCGCAGCCTCTTTTATCCGCATCCTCCACTAAGTCAGACACAGCCTTTATTTCCATGGTCATCGTTTCAATCTCCTAATGGCGTCATACGGGACGCACGACAGTAGCCCCTTCAACCTGGGGATTATTAAGAATTTGAGCCGCGGTTTCCTCACTTATGGCATCATCGGTTTCAATAACCATAATGGCCGCGCCTCTTTTTTCTGAGCGGTAAACCCGCATAAAGGCAATATTAATGCCGGCACCTGCCAGAATTTGGGTAACATGGGCTGCCATTCCCGGCAGATCCCGGTGGCTTACAACAAGTGTATAGTATTCAC
>JAFADM010000317.1 GCA_023424865.1 Bacillota bacterium
TTTTCCTTAAATGCTTGTCCCGTAAGGCTTTCGTCAAAGTGCACAAAAAAATACATTTTGTTGCGTTGACACTATATATTGTGTATGGTAATATATTCAAAGCGAGATATTGTTTCATCCGCTAAAAGCAAATGAGGGAGGCAATCGTAATGATTGAGAAGATACGAAAGAGAGACGGTAGTATCGAGAAATTTACTCCTGAAAAAATCGCATCTGCCATATTTAAGGCAGCCGCTGCTTGCGGAGGAAACGACTTTGGTCTGGCACAACAGCTTTGTGACAAAGTAATTGGACTGGCCAACGGAAAATACAAAGGAAAAATTCCTGAAGTAGAGCAAATTCAGGATCTTGTCGAATATGTGCTTATTGAGGAAGGCCATGCCAAAACGGCCAAGGCCTTCATTCTTTACCGGGAGAAGCGCAAGGGCGCAAGAGAAATAAATGCGCTTATCGGAGCCACAATTAACATGTTTGGTTCTTATCTGGGAGATAAGGACTGGAAGATTCAAGAGAATGCCAATGCCCAAAAAAGCGTTAACGGATTAAATAATTATGTTCGTGAAGCATTTACTAAAAACTACTGGCTTCATGAAATTTATCCTTCGGAAGTCAGAGATGCCCATGAAAGCGGCGAATGCCACATTCATGATCTCGGTTTTTTTGGGGCCTATTGCGCAGGCTGGGATCTAAGGCAGCTTCTGCTGGACGGTTTTGGCGGTGTATCCGGCAAAATGGAGAGCAAGCCGGCTTCCCACTTGAGAAGCTTTCTTGGACAGATTGTCAATTCCACCTTCACAACTCAGGGTGAAACAGCCGGAGCCCAGGCCTGGTCAAGCTTCGATACCTACTGTGCTCCCTTTATCCGTTACGACAGCCTTACCGATACGCAAATCAAGCAATGCCTTCAGGAATTTGTTTTCAATATCAATGTGCCTACCCGTGTAGGCTTTCAGTGCCCTTTTTCCAATTTGACCTTTGATATCACCGTTCCTAAAACCCTTAAGGACGAAGCCGTCATAATCGCCGGAAAATACCGGGATGAAAAATACGGAGATTTCCAGGAGGAGATGGATCGCTTCAATCGCGCCTTCTGCCAGGTTATGCTGGAGGGGGATGCCAAAGGAAGGGTGTTTACCTTTCCCATTCCCACTTTGAACATTACCAGGGAATTTAACTGGGACAGTCCGGCTGTGGAAGGCTTTATGGAAATTACCTGCAAATATGGCGTTCCATACTTTGCAAATTACATTAATTCGGATTTATCTCCCGAGGATGCCATATCCATGTGCTGCAGGCTCAGGCTGGACACAACGGAGCTTCGGAAGCGCGGCGGCGGTCTTTTCGGCAGCAATCCCTTAACCGGATCCATCGGTGTTTTCACAATAAATCTTCCCCGCATCGGTTATTTGAGTGCCAACCGGGAGGAGTTTTTTGAACGGCTTTATGAAATGGCCAAGATAGGCAAGGTTTCCCTTGAAATAAAGCGGAAAATCATTGAGCAGCAGTCGGAAAAAAATCTCTATCCCTACTGCACCCATTACCTGCGCCACGTAAAGGAAAGAACCGGGAGCTATTGGTATAACCATTTCAATACCATCGGCATAGTGGGTATGAATGAGGCCATGCTTAACTTTATGGGCAAGGATTTAACCAGCCAGGAGGGACAGCGTTTTGCCCTTGATATTATGAATGCTCTCAGGGAGTACATGGTGGAATTTCAGCAAGAAACCGGCCATTTTTATAATCTTGAGGCAACACCGGCCGAAGGCACCTCTTACAGGCTGGCTAATCTGGATAAAAAGCGTTATCCCGATATCATTACGGCAGGTGAGGAGAACCCGTATTACACCAATTCGTCCCAGTTGCCCGTAGGCTTTACCGACGATATTTTCGAATGCCTGGATCTTCAGGACGAGCTTCAGTCCCTGTACACAGGGGGCACCGTTCAGCATCTCTATCTGGGAGAGAGCATTCGTGAAACGGTGGTATGCAAGAATCTCATCCGCAGGATTTTTGAACGCTATAAAATGCCTTACATCTCCATTACACCCACTTTTTCCATTTGCAACAACCACGGCTATCTCACAGGCGAGCAGTTTAAATGCCCCGAGTGCGGTGCGCCTACCGAGGTTTGGTCACGGGTTACAGGCTATTTGAGGCCGGTGGCTAATTACAATTTCGGCAAGAAGGAAGAATACTTCGGCCGCAAAAAATTTGTTTTAAACAACAGGAATTTTACTGCCTGAACCTTATTTGAGAACCTTAAGCACCCTATGCGCGCAACCCAATTAATGCGAAGCGCCTATGAAACGATCTGTTTTTTGCTGACGCTTCTTATGTTATAAGGTACTAATGGAATGTGAGAGGCGGAAAAGCTATGCGAATCGCCGGTATACAAAAAATGTCCACGGTAGATTATCCGGGCAAGCTGTCTGCTGTGGTTTTTACACAAGGCTGCAACTTTCGGTGCGGGTATTGCCATAACCCCACTTTAATAAACGAAGAAACCTCCGAACCCTTAAACTGTGAGGAGATCCTTGCCTTTCTGGAAAAGCGGAAGGGGCTTTTGGATGGCATAGTGGTGTCAGGCGGCGAACCCACGCTGCAGGAAGACCTGGAGGTGTTTCTGGGCAGAGTAAGAGAGAAGGGCTTTCTTATTAAGCTGGATACCAACGGGAGCCGTCCTCAGGTTCTTGAAAGGCTTCTTAAGGAAAAGCTTCTTAATTATGTGGCCATGGATATTAAAGCTCCCTTTATAAAATATGGGCGAATTTGCGGTACTTCCGTTTCACTGGATGCGCTGAAGCAGAGCATGGTGCTTCTGGAGAAAAGCGGTATTTCCTATGAATACCGCACCACCTATGCACCTCAGCTTTCAGAGGAGGATCTGGTGGAAATAGCTGAAAATTTGGAATCTTCTACCCCTTACGTACTTCAGCAATACCGTCGGACAGGCACGGAAGCTTCCGGAGGAGGAGGGCCTTCCGAGAAACGCAGCATCGCTGTCTTTCTTAAGTCAGGTGCTGCCAAAAGGCTGGGGGCTTTACAAGTTCGAGGGGAATTTGTTATGATATAAAATAGAGCATAAAAAGAATAACGAATTTTGTTGAACGACGGGTTTACCCGTCGTTACTTGTCATCATTTGGTTGGCAGCCATTTGCATAAAGCAAATGGGGCTAAAAGAGAGGGGTGCGCTGCCCCGAACTTTTGTTTTAACTTGTGGCAGGCAGGCCGGAAGTCCCAGTGTCTTCCGAACCGCAAGGCCGGGAAAGGAATGGACCTTTTTATTGAATAAAGAGATCGTGCTGGATAATCATCTGACGGTCGTTTATGAGCAACTGCCCCATTTGAATTCGGTAGCGTTTGGGGTATGGATAGGGGCCGGATCCCGAAATGAGGACGCCGGAAACAACGGAATATCTCATTTCATCGAACACATGGTGTTTAAAGGAACTCAAAAGCGCTCCGCAAGGGATATTGCCTGCGAGGCAGATCAAATAGGCGGACAAATCAACGCATTTACCGGAAAAGATTGTACCTGCTATTACATAAAAACTCTTGAAAAAGATATGGAAACCGCACTGGATATTCTATCGGACATGCTCTTTCACTCTACCTTTGAAGAACGGAATATTGAAACGGAAAGAAGGGTGGTTCTGGAAGAAATCAGTATGTACGAGGATGATCCTGAGGAAATGGTTCATGATCTTCTCACAGAAAGCATCTACAGGGAAGGTCCTCTTGGTATGCCCATTCTTGGGACACCCCAATCCCTGGAGGGACTGAATAAAAAGCTTATTACTGAATACATGGATGCCTACTACACACCTGACAACGCAGTGATATCCGTTGTGGGAAACTTTGATGAAGAACGGCTGAAGGTACTCCTTAACAAGTATTTCGGTTCATGGAAGCCTGTTGGAAGCTGTCCGCTGGTAGCATCGCCCTCTCTTTTCCTGCCGGGCTATTATCCTAAGTACAAGGAAACAGAGCAAACCCATATTTGCCTTGGTTTTAGAGGGCTTACCATGGGAGATGAGAATATTTACCCCATGATGGTGTTAAATGGCATTCTGGGCGGCGGCATGAGCTCCAGGCTCTTTCAAAATATCCGGGAAGAAAAGGGACTGGCTTACTCCATTTATTCGGTTCCCACATCCTTTCGGGATGTAGGGCTTTTCTCCATCTATGCCGCATCAGGTCCTGAGCTAACTGAGGAAGTGATTGGGCTGATAGGGGATGAGATCCATGGCCTTTTAAGGGGCGGGGTTAGCTCACTGGAGGTTGAGAGAAGCAAAAAGCAGCTCCAGGGAAACTTTCTTCTGGGCCTGGACAGTACCTCGGGCCGCATGTCCTCTCTGGGAAAATCGCAGATAATCACAGGAAGAGTTCGTTCCCACGACGAGATTTTAAAGCTGATTGACGATGTTACCCCTGATAAAATTATGGAAGTGGCCCGCATTTTATTTGAAGGCAAATACATGGCAGCTGCGCTTATCGGTGATGCCAAGGTGGATGCCTCTCTTCTTGACAGCCTGAGATAAGGCTTCAAAAAAATAAAGTTGTGAAACGTAAAGCCGGAGTGAAAACTCCGGCTTTTTTAGATAGTCGTTGAGCACTCTGGATCCTGTAGGACTCTCACAACCCATCCCTGCTCTTCATAAAATAGAGTATGATTTCACTGCGGAAACTTAAAAGTATCGGATTTTCTGTACGACAACACTTTGTCCGGTGTTTCTTATGGGAAATCCGTGATTTTCATATGAGCTTCCGATGTGCTGCCAATATTGATTTTTCTGGGGAGGTTGGTGTGGTGTACAGGAGAAAATTTGCAATTGTCGGCGGCGATATGCGTAATGTCTATCTGGCTGAGCTTTTGAAAAAGGATTATCAATATGTTGAAATATATGGTTTCGAAAAAAGCGGAAAGCCGTGGGCTATGAAGAATTCACCGTTGGAGTTTGTGCTGGAGGGAGCCCGTGTGGTGGTTGGGGGCATACCGTTTGTCACCGACAACGGAGCGGTTTCCATGCCTCTTTCAAAGGATAAGCTTTCGGTGGATGAACTCGTTGAAAAAGTGCCGGAGGGTACGCTTTTTATTGCGGGGCGTATATCCAAGGAGCTGCAGGCAAGGTTCTCCGAAAAAAAGGTTAAATGTATCGATATTGTCGAAAGAGAAGAGCTGGCGGTTTTAAATGCTGTGCCCTCGGCAGAGGGTGCGGTCCATGTGCTTTTACAGGAGCTTCCCATTACGCTCCAGGGCAGCCGTATACTCATTGTCGGCTATGGCCGGATCGGAAAGATCCTGTCAAAAATGCTCATGGGCTTTGGTGCAGAGGTTTGGGCAGCAGCAAGAAAGTACTCGGATTTGGCCTGGATAGAGGCGCAAGGGTTAAAACCCGTACCGCTTCATCAGCTGGCCAGATATGTTTCCGATATGGATGCCATTGTGAACACAGTACCTGCAATGGTCATAACAAGGGATATTCTGGAGAAGGTACGCTCCGATTGCTTTTTGCTGGATCTGGCATCAATTCCCGGAGGCATTGATTTCAAAAGTGCGGAGGTTTTTGGTTTTAAAACCGTCTGGGCCCTTGGGCTGCCCGGAAAAATTGCACCGCTGTCCGCAGGCGATATTATCCGGCGTACCATTTACAATATTATAGAGGAAGAGGGGGGAAGCTTGTAATGGAGGTAGTAGGAAAGAAAATCGGATTTGCGTTTACCGGTTCATTTTGCACGCTTCAGGAGGTTATTATAGAGCTTGAACGACTGGTTTTTCTGGGAGCCGATGTCCAGCCCATCCTTTCGGAGGTGGTCGGAAGCTTTAATACCCGTTTCGGCAGGGCGGATGATTTCAGAAACCGTATAGAGATTATAACAGGCAAAAAGTGCATTGAAAGCATTGTGGAAGCCGAACCTATTGGACCCAAGGGAGTTTTGGATTTACTGGTCATTGCCCCTTGTACCGGCAATACCACTGGTAAGCTGGCTAATGGCATAACGGACTCCACCGTCACCATGGCAGCTAAATCCCAGCTTAGAAATCAAAAGCCCGTTGTCATGGCCATAGCCACCAATGATGGCCTCTCCGGCAGTGCTAAAAACATCGGATTATTGATGAATACCCGTAATGTATACTTTGTACCCTATGGACAGGATGACCCTGAAAAGAAGCCTTCGTCCCTTATAGCCCGTTTCGGCCTTATCATTCCCACGATACAAGCGGCCTTAGACGGAAAACAGCTTCAACCACTCCTGGTATAATTGATAGACTGTCTAAGACCGATTTATGTTAAAAGAGCGCCTGGCTTAAGCCTGAGCGCTCTTTTATCGTGTTCGTGCCAAGGTGTGCATCCATCCTTATGGGTTACTCCATTCCGGGAACCTTCGGGTTCTTGCTGTTGGGCACCTGGTTCTGACGCTTCTCGTTTTCACCGTTTTTGGTCTGGTTAGGTGCAACAGATGGAGAAGCGGATTTTTCATGCTTTCCTTTTTCCATTTTAATCCCTCCATTTCCGATGAGCTGAAGTTTTTACAGATAACTGTAAAATCATCATTCCTATTATTGGTTATAAAAAGGCCGTTTATCCATAAAATAAGAATGATTCCGCTGCAAAAACGACTCGTATAGGGCATCATGAAGTGCTGGCCCGGAAAAAATCACAGGTTACACGCATAAAAATCATGAGGTCAAATGTTTTTAGGCATGTAATATAATTTTGGAGCTTTTGCGGTGGAATAAGGAATAATTTCATCGAGAAGGCTGAAAATATACCCCTGACATGCATTAGACATGTAAGAGGCGAAAATGGAAGAGGAGGAAAGGATTATTATGGGAAAAAAAGAATCCGGTCCCAGGCTTCGCCCTGGCTTGTTCCTTCTGTCTCTGGCTCTTCCCGTGGGCACAGGGCTTTTAAGCGCGTTATTGTCCGGAGATATTGGGAAGAGCTACGAAAAGCTTGTTAAGCCTCCTTTTGCCCCTCCAGGGTGGTTGTTCGGCCCTGTCTGGCTGGTGCTCTATCTTCTTATGGGTTATGCCGCTTATCGGATTCTTCTGAAGAAGGACAACACTCCGGAGGCGAGAGAGGGTTTATTCGATTACGGTGTTCAGCTTCTTTTTAATTTTATGTGGACCATTCTTTTCTTTGGCTTCCAATTCCGCCTGGCCGCTCTGGTAGATATTCTGGCTCTGCTGGGCTTTCTTCTGTTTGCCATGATAAGGTTTTACAGGGTGGATAAAACAGCCGGTCTTTTGCTGTTGCCCTACTTTTTATGGACTTCTTTTGCAGCCGTTTTAAATGCGGCCATCTGGTGGCTCAACCTGTAGGCTTTGAGGTGTCTTTAGAGGGAAATGGCCTGTTTAAGCCATGTCGACGGCTGTCACAACCTGTCGCTCGGTGGCATAGATATATTGTGGGAGGCTTGTCGAAGAAACTTCACTCCCGGCCGACACCTCGTAAACCTTGGACAAGCTTGAGATCCCATTGAATTGATATGTTTTCCATAAGGGGGAATAATGATGCTGAAAAAACAACTTAGAAGTCCTGTAGCCTGGTCGGCCATGCTGGGCATAACTCTGTATTTACTTAAATCCTGCGGTATACTGGAACCGTTGGGGGTCACCGATGAAACCCTTAAAACAGGTTCGTCGCTCATTGCCGCAGTGTTGACGGCCATTGGCGTTTTCCATCGCTGTCCGGACTGTGATGGGACAAAAGGAAAAACGGAAAATCTGACCTAAGGTGATACGTGTCGGGAGTTTAAGCCCCGGAGCAATCCGGGGCACTGCTTCATGCTTTCAGGGCTATCGGCTGATGGCTTCGTTTTTGTCAGAGTCCCGTTATGAAGAGGAATAGGACTTCAGCTTCAAAAGAAAATAGGCTCCCCCTTCGGCATTGTTCCCGCAGGAAATCCGGCCGCCATGGGCATCGGCAATAGATTTGACAATGGAAAGCCCTAAACCCGTGTTTCCCTTATCACCCTTATAAAACCGTTTGAAAAGGTGGGGCATATCCTTTTCGGCAATGCCTTCTCCGTCGTCCTTTACTTTAATGCAGGCTTCAGATCCCTTTTGCTTAAGTGACACCGTAACCGTTTGCTCAGCGTGCTTCAAGCAATTGGTCAAAAGGTTTGAAACGGCCCGCATAAGCTTTTCCCTGTCACCCTGTACAAAAACCGGCGGCACCGGTAAATCCATAAACAGCTTCTTTTCCTGACGAAGGAAGATGCCTTCAAGCTTTCCGCAGCATTCGGCCAAGAGATCCTTCAGATTAATATTTTCAATTTTTAGAGACAGGTCTTCAGCGTCCAGCCTTGAGACATAGAGAAGATCGTTAACCATTCCCGATAACCGATCGCATTCTGCCAGAATAATATCGCAGGCCTTCTCTTTGTCCGGCACAATGTTGTACTTGATTCCTTCCGAATAGCCCTGGATGGACATGAGAGGGGTTTTAAGCTCATGGGACACATTCTGAAAAAAAATCTTCTGCTCTTTGTCATGGTTTGAGAGGCGGACAGCAAGAAGGTTCATATCGTCCGACAATTCCTGGAGCTCCTGTTCCTTAAAATTACCTTCAAGCTTGTCAAGATCCCCTTTGCCCATACGGCGGGCAAACCGGCATAGCTTTTGTATTTCACGGGCCAGACCGGAAGAATGGTAAAAGGTCACCAGGCCGGCGGTTAACACGGCCAGCAAGGCTGAAAAAAGCAGGAGCCGGTTGATTTGGCCGCCAAAACGGTAGAGGGAAGTCATGTCGGTATAGAGCACCATGTAGCCCCTGTCCTTGAAGGTGCCGGAGGAGAGGGGGGTGTAAAGCACGTGATAGGTATTTCCGCTAACCTTAAGAGAAACTGCCTGATTCTGGGAGGGAGAGGCCTTTTTAAGCGCTTCAAGAAGATTTTGGGCCAGATACCGATCCGCTTCAGCCTCAATTAAATTTGGAAAAAGGAGCCCAAA
>JAFADM010000325.1 GCA_023424865.1 Bacillota bacterium
GTTTTTACCATGTGCATAAGATAAGGATTATCATCCTCCTTCTTTTGCCGTCTCTTTGCAAGGAAGATTTCCTGCTCCTCCAGATACTCGCTTTCCAGAAAGAGCTTGTTAAACGCCGGATGGCTTAACTCCGCAGCATGGGTATCATCCACCACCTCCAGGTAACTTGTCACTTCCAATAGCTTTTCCTCATTACCGTGGTTGGTAAGGGTAACCTTGCGTATCTCAACAGGATGGTCCGGATCCAGGCTGACAATCATGTGGGACGAGATATCCCCGTCTCTGCGTTTAAACTCCGCTTTATGGGGGCAGAAAATCACCTGGTAATCCTCAGGCTCCGTCCTTGTCGGATGATAGGCGGCACTCCAAAGCTTACCCTGCCTCACATCCTTGATATAGATATAATGACCTGTATTCGCGTAAATATCCGATCGCCAGCGGTAAAGCATCCGGTCCTCATACTTGCTGAAGCCGTCCCCGTCGCTTGTCAGCATCAGCTGATACTTACTGTTTGACAGATAATTAACAACCGGGGAATTTACGCCCGGGCTGTTGACATACCGGTTATTGTAGCTGTCTTCTTTAAAAAGAGGCTTTCCGATTTTAATGGTATATCCCTGTCTGGCAATGGAAATGAGACAGGACTGGCGTTTTTCCTCCAGCAAGACTTCCGAGGCCTTTATCATCATCTCCCCATGAAACCGCTCCCGAAGGATACCCCCATTCAGATAATTGTTTATAGCAGCCAGATTCATACCCTGATGATGGGCCATATAGGATTTTACAATGCAATAAGGCGTCAGCTCCACCGAATTCGGCACGTTAAAATCAACCGACTCATAGAAGCCGTAATCACCGAAGGCCCCTAATTCCTTCAGCCGCATGAGATTCTTCATGCATTCCTCTTCCGCGATATCCAGCGCCAGCATCGTGGCATAGGGCGCAACCACCAGGGAGTTCTTGCGAACCGGCTGAAGCCTTATCTTTGGAACACCGAAGGCTTTGTACTGGTAATTTGAGTTTAAGTCAAAACGATAGTACTGGGATTCGGATATACCCCAGGGTATTTCCGCCTCCTTGGCATACTTCATATGCTGGAGCACCGCCGCCCTGGAGGTTTGGGCATAGACCGAGCCTTCATATTCCTTCAACACGAGATTGGGCATGAGATATTCAAACATCGTGCCGCTCCAGGATACAAAGCACGGTATCCCCTTGACCATGGTCAGGGGCCTTCCCAGCCTGTACCAGTGCTTTAAAGGCACTTCCCCCAGCGCTATGGCAAGAAGGCTTGTGAGTACCGATTCCGATGCCATCAGGTCATAACAGCCGTCATCCAGCGTGTGGGAGGATACATGGTATCCGATATGGAACAGCATTCGTTTTTCGTTAAATAAAAAGCGGAAATCCGCATTTGCCAGAATCCAGTCAATTTTATCAGAAAGTGACCGGATCCGGCTTATTACGCTAATGGCAAATTTATTGTCCTGCCCGGCAAGGCTGCGAAGGGTAGGATAGGAGGAAAAGCTCTCTTCCTTCAGCTTTAAAGCTGCGGCTTCATTTACAATGCTGTCAATGACGTTTAAAAGCTGCCTGGTGCAGCGATAATCCGAAGCCGATTTAAGCTCTATTTCGCTAAGGTTTTCCCATATATCCGCAATATCCTGTATCAGCTCGCCTACCTTCCAATACCCCGTCCCAAGCTCATTTTTGACGGGCTTGCCTGTTCTCTGCTCCTTGTTCGCTCTGAGCTCAATTTCCTTATTACTGTTTTTAACCGCAACCCTAAGCTCAGACAGAAATCGGTCCGGATAAAGAGGCTTGTCTATCTGCTCCAGAAGGCCGTTTTTCAAGGTGACCAGATGTCCCAGAAAATTGCCGCTGTCCACGGTTGATATATAGGCAGGGCTCAGCACCTCCAAGGTATTAACATGATACCAGTTATAGAGATGTCCCTTCCATTTCAGCAGCTTCTGAACCGTTTCCATCAGGTTTTCCGAAGCTTCAACCGTAGCGCTCAGGGTTTCAAACCCAAAATCCCTGGCCGACAGGATGGCCAGAAACTGAAGTCCGATATTAGTGGGCGAGGTTTTATCGCTGACTTTTTCAACCATTGAAATCTGATAATTATCGGGGCAAAGCCAGTTGTTTTCCTTGGTAGAAAGCTCCTTGAAAAACCGCCAGGTTCTGCGGGCCGTATCCAAAAGCAGCTCGCTGTCCTGGGCTTTATCCCTCAGCATAGGCTTCCTTTCAGGCTGGCTTATCCGGTATGCGGCCTCAAAGGCAAAGCCCCAGTCGAAAATTAGGATCGCCGCCAGAATAATGCCCCCCGGATTCAAATAGCCCATAAATAAAAGGGCTGCAAGCGCCGCAACAGGAAGGAGGGAGCTCCACATGGTAAGAAAATAGCCCCTTCTGGTATTGATGATGGAAGCGTCCACCGCTTCCGCCGTATTCCAGCGAAGCAGATTCCTCTTACTGATAAAGATCCGGTACAATGTTCTTATAATAGCATCCGTTGCCACATAAGCACGGTAGGGAGTGATTGTAAATTCCAGAAGGGCCCTTTCCACAATGGTGCCAAGCTCCTTTAAAAGGCTTTTATAAACAAGGGCAAGCTTAGGCCGGATTAGCTTCTGGGTAATCACTGCCATTAATAAAACAACCAGGTTAAACAGATCATTAAAAAACACGAGGAGGAGCCAAAGGTAAAAGGCCTCCGGCATCCATGCCAGATTCAGCAAAACAAACAGTGTCTTGCTCAAAGGCACCAGGCTCCGCCTCAGATTATCAAAGATTTTCCATCTTGATAAAGCGCATAGGCTTTTTCCGTCCAGGGACCTTTTCATAAACAACCATGGCAGAAGCTGCCAGTCTCCCCGCAGCCATCGGTGCTCCCTTTTTGCAAAGGACAAAACGCTGTTGGGAAAGGTGTCCATAATCTTGGCCGTGCTGGAAAAAGCCGTTCGCGCATAGCAGCTCTCAAAAAGGTCGTGACTTAGAATCTGGTTTTCCGGCACCTTGTTTTGGAGCACCTTGCGGAACGCTTTAATATCATAAATACCCTTCCCGGTATAGATGCCTTCGTTAAAGAGATCCTGGTAAATATCCGATATTACGGCTCCGTAATGCGCAAGGCCCGATTCTCCTCCAAAGATTTTTGTAAACCGGCTGCCGTTTTTGCCTGTGATATGATTTCTTACCGTGGGCTGAATGATGACATAGCCCTCCGTTACCTTTTGATTGGCGAGATCCAGAAGAGGTTTATTTAAAGGATGATCAATGAGTCCAACCAGCTTCGCGGCATTATCCCGAATGAGATTCGTATCCGCATCCAGTGTAATCACATACCGGAAGGTGGCAAGAAGCTCTTTGTCGCAATAAATAGAGGTAAAGGTCGTATTCTCCTCCCCATCCCCATTTAAAAGGTTATTAAACTCTTCCAGCTTTCCCCTCTTTCGCTCCCATCCCATATAACAGTTCTCCGCCTCATTCCATTTACGGCAGCGGAAAAACAGGGAAAAGCGCTGGTGCTCTGACGGATAGAGCTCATTGAGTTCCTTCATCCGTGCGGCAAGGGCACCTTCTATCACCTCGTCCTTTGGCATGAACCTGTCCGGGGAATCCTCGAAATCAAGAAGCAACGCAAAGTAAAGGCTGGGCTGCCGGTTTGCCAGATAATGCTTCTGAAGACGATCCATGTATTCCAGTCCCTGTTCCCTGGAGGAGACGATAACCGGCATGACCACAAAGGTTCTTGCTTCCTCGGGTATTTCCTTAAGATAGTTCAGGGAAGGAATCTTTTTAACCTCAATCCTTCTGGTAAATATAAAGTTGGTAAGCTCTATGGAAATACCGATCAAAAGCGGCAGGGCAACCACAAGGGCTATTGCATGCCGGTTGATATCCTTTAAGCTGCCAAGGGTTCGGAAGCCATAAAGCAGGCAGGCACTCAGTCCCAGAAGAATTAGGAACAGGGAAAGGAAATAGATGAAGCCCTTTACGTTCTTCTTTTTCTTTATGCTTTTTGGGATTGGTTTTCCTAATGCCTTGGCCTTCAGAATCGGATAGCCCTTTCCCAAAAGATAGGATCCCACATGATGGGAGCAATGGAGATCCTCTCTCCCCTGAATCGCCAGCTCCAGGCAGTCCTTTGCTATTTTTTCTTCCATCAGCCGATAACGGAGCGATAATTTAACAATAACCCCACGGTATAGGCCCTTGGATTCCAAATCCATTTTTGAATAGACATCATCGGGATCCTGGGATAAAATCCGCTCCAGACAGGAATACTCCTCAAAGAACTTCTCCTCGTCTACTTCATTGATATCCCTCAGGCTGACAATTAAATCCCGGATATTGGTTTCAAGCAAGGATTCAATTTTTCCTTCCTCCAGAAATATGCCGGAGGTCTTCAGCTGCCTTCCCAGGGAAGCAAAATGATATTCCAGGTATCTTTGGATGGAAGCCTCATCAAAGGACATATTTTTCATCAGATAGATGACATGGGCATGGAAAGAGTAGTTCAGCCTCAGGCTGTCCTTTATTCTGCAAAGCAGCGGCGATATATCGGCAGGCCCCTTACTGTATTGCAGCTTTTCCCGAAGAAATTTTTCCGCCCTGGACTTTACCTCAATCATATTGAGGATTTCATCCGCAATGACTATGATTTCTTCAAGAAGGCAAAAGCCAAGCACTTCCGGTAAAACCCAGATTTCCTTGTCTGTAAGGGGTATCTTCTGCTGATAAGCCTTTAGCATCACAGAAATATTTTCCTCGCTCAGGTGTCCGCCGGAAAGAGCCACCATCTTCTTAGCCACAACGTAAATACGGGGAAATTTCCGGTATTCCTTTACCTTCAGGATAGGCAGCACGGCATAGCCCGTTCCCGAGGTACGGACTTTCTTAATTTCCCGGTACATCATCTGATAATTGTCAAAGAGCCAGCGTGCTGCCGGAATCAGAGAAATAATATCGGCGGACAGGGTGGAGATGCTGTCTCTTATTTTATTCAGCTTTTTATAAGCGATCTCGTTATAATCATTAAGAACCATGCTGTGCCCGATGAGCTTGACCTGACTGTGGCTTTCCGCCAAATCCAGCATCTGCTTCTCCCATTCTCTCGGACCAGGCCGGTTTCCTTCTTCCGATGAGCAGACCGGGAATTGCACTTTCCTGGCAGTACGGTTAGAGCGGTAAAGCATTAATGTAAAAAAACAGAACCATGCAAACAGCAGCAGTAAAATAACCGGCAACAAATGTGAATTTATATAAAATTCTTCTAACAAGATCTGCAATTGAAGCTCCTCCTTATTCTAAGAAAATCCCCCAGGCATGATGGCATCTTCTCGCAGATAGTTTATCTTTTTTGCGTAAAAAAATAGCACAACATTATATTGTGCTATTTTTATGTTCGTATTAATTTTTGTTATATAAATAAATTTTATACTTAAATCAGAAGTTTACAGGATTACCATACATTGCACTCTTTAAAATCTTCTTAAGATCCTCGGCGGTTGTGGTCCTGGGGTTGGAACCGGTGCAGGGATCATTCTGGGCGTTTTCAGCGATGAAATCCAGATTTTTCTCGAACAGCTCCTCCGATACGCCTTGCTCCTTAAGGGTAGGTGCAATACTCAGCTTTTCATTCATGGATTGAATCAGGGCCACCAGAGAATCGGTCAGCTGCTTGTCGGTGGCGCCGCTAAGGCCCAGCTTTCTTGCAATCTCAGCATACCGGGGAAGCGCCGTCCTGGCATTAAACTGGATAATGTAAGGAAGCAGAATGGCGTTGCAGCAGCCGTGGGGGATTTCAAACTGGGCTCCGATTTTATGGGCCAGGCTGTGGGTGATTCCCAAAAGAGCATTGGAGAAGGCCATGCCTGCCAGGCATTGGGCAACATGCATTTCGCCCCGGGCCTTCTTGTCACCGTAGTAGGAGTCCACCAGATTTTCAACCACCATGGAAATGGCCTCCATCGCAAGAGGATCGGAGAATTTGGAGCGGGCGGAAGCCACGTAAGCCTCAATGGCGTGGGTTAAGGCATCCATACCCGTATGGGCCGTAAGTACCTTGGGCATGGTTTCAGGAATGGCATAATCAATAATGGCGATATCGGGAGTGATCTCGAAATCGGCAAGGGGATATTTAATTTTAGTGGAGTAATCCGTAATAACCGAAAAAGCGGTGACCTCGGTAGCGGTGCCGCTGGTGGAGGGAACGGCCACAAAAATAGCCTTTTTTCTCAGCTTGGGCATGGTAAAGGGGGTTTTGATGTCTTCAAAGGTAAGCTCGGGATATTCATAAAGCACCCACATGGCCTTGGCGGCATCAATGGGTGAACCGCCGCCGATGGATACAATAACATCGGGCTCAAATTCAAGCATGGCCTTGGCGCCTTTATATACCGTTTCGATGGAAGGATCCGGCTCAACACCTTCAAAAAGCCTGGTTTCAAGTCCGGCTTCCTTTAGGATGGCGTCCAGCTTGTTCAAAAATCCGAATTTCTGCATGGAAGTGCCGCCTGTTACGATAATGGCTTTTTTGTAGCCCTTCAGGTTCTTAAGCTCCTCCATTGCGTTTTCACCAAAATAAATGTCTCTTGGCAGTGTAAATCTTGCCATACTGCATCAACCTCCATTAACTTCATCTAGATTAATTGAACATAAAGCCCTCAGTCAGGCTTGGCCTTCTCAGCAGCACGTAAATTGGCCGTTTGTCCGGCAGCCCGGCTAAAAACTTTGTTTATTCAATAATGCTTCGTTGATTTTCCATATTAAGTCTTCATTTGATAGTGTAGCAATCCAGCCTGTTTTTATCCGGCATCCGGTCAGGCAAGGACCGGAGCTTTCACTTAAGGTATTGTGTACAGGATGTTATTGTCTTAGTGTTGACATTTGCAGCAGTTATATTGTTAATTAATTAACAATTAAAATTATAAGCCTGTTCCGCCGAAATTACAAGTTCTATTTTAAGTACATTAGAGCAAAGAATTGCTTACGAATTTATTATTAATACGGTAAAATATAATTTATTGACAGAGGTCGAGGTGTCTTTTATATTATAACAAGTATCAGGAAGTATTTAGGAGATAAAAAGATATGATCTATTTATTTGAGTCCGAACGTCTGCGATTTAGAAAATTTGAGATAGCAGATGCCAAGAGATTATATGAAAATCATTTGGAAGAAGAAATGAAGAAATGGATTCCGAATGAAAGCTATGAGGATATTCCGGAGACGGAAGGCGCTATAAAATTTTATATGGATTGCGTGGATAAAAAACAGTTGCCCTATGTTTTGGCTATAGAATTAAAAACGAATGGAGAACTCATTGGAGATACCGGAGTAAATGAAGTAGAGGGAAATTCCCGGGAAGTAGAAATGGGTTATAGTATTTGCAAAAAATATAGCGGACAGGGTTTCGCAACGGAGACAGTAAAAGCCATGACAAATTTTATAGTTGATTCGTTTGGAATAAAGGTCTTATATGGACGAGTTATGAAGGGAAATACTGCATCTGTAAAGATAATGGAGAAAAATGGGTATATGTTCTTGCGTGAAGAATTGGGTGCGGAGGATGATCCCTATGGTAACGGCATGCTAATATATAAAATAGAAGTATGATCCCAATTGGCTTTTACATCTCCGAGAAAGCCCGTATACAACAACCGGGTGCTTCTTTTACATATAGGCATAATGGCCTGTTGGCTTTAAATCTGCGGTATCCAGCCCCTTAGTCCTTACAAGGTACTTGCGAATCTCGTAGCAAAGGTGGCATTTCCCCCCATATTCCGATTCGGGTTCGAAGCCGTATTTGTCCGACGCCAGGCTATAGAGTCCTTTAACACCTTCCCGGGCCAGCGTATTAATCAACTCATATTTTGAATCGGAGGTCCCGTTTTTCAGGTCTTCAATATCAACGGCAAGTCCTGCGCAGGATTGAGGAATAAACTTACCGTACAAATCGATATGAAAGTGATGAACCCCATTGAGCTCTCTGCAAGGCGCGGATTGTGCCAGAAGCCTGTCCAGGGGAAGCTTCTTCAAATGCGCCTTATAGGTTTCCAGAGCTCTTCCCCGCATGTTGAGCCTGTACCTTTCTGCCAGTCGCACCTTGTACCCGGAGCCGAAAACCTGTTCATATTCCTCCAGGCTATGGGTTTTGGCAGGATCAAGCTTCTCCAGATCCTTCCAGAAGTCCATGAGCCAGGGAAAAACGTCCATTCCTGTCCGCCGGCAGGCTTCCATCAAGCCCTTTACCTTATTAAAGGGAATATACTCGTTATGAAAGGGATCAATGGAAATGAGAAGAGTACCCACCCCAAGGCTCTGAAGCCTTTTTAGAATGTTTTCCCCTTTAGTTTCATCACTGAACCAGGAGGAATTGGTTTCAACATACTCCACCTGAATCCTCTTTTTCCGGGCTTCCTCCAGAACAATAAAAAGCTTTTCCGGATACAGCAGGGGTTCGCCTCCCCCAATATGAACGCAATGGACTCCAACATCTCTCAAAAAGCTAAAAATCCGTGATGCGGTTTCTGCGTCCATATAATCCCGGGGCCACTTGGGAGAACTGGCATACACACAGTGCCCGCATTTTGACGAGCAATTATAGTTTGTAATAATCCCCCCGGATACCAGCCTGTCGAAGCGAAGCATTGGTTTTCCTCCTTACCTGTGCTATAAAATCTAGCGTAATGCATTTTTGCTTTGCAGGCAAGTGGTTTTACACATATTGAAGATACATAAACCTCTATGGCTACCCTGTAGCTACACTTTGGTGGGTACTCTTTGGTTACTCTGTGGGTACTCCGTGGGTATTCTATGGCTACTCTTTGGCTATAGTTCTTTTTGCCCGGCAGGATTACTGATAAAATGACAGAAAGACAATGACGTTCAGGAGGAAAATCGGATATGTCCAAAATGAATATTGACACACTGGAAGATAAATTCAAATGGCAGGATGAGGCCGGTTTGATAACACGGTATTTAGGAGCTGCAGCAGGCAGCCGAAAAATTTATGTCAATATCGATACCGTGCCCCCCGGTGCTTTCAGCACCAAGTACCACAGTCATTCCCAGCAGGAGGAATTCTTCATTATACTGGAAGGCACAGGCTTGTTAAGATTAAATAATGAGGAATTTTCAATAGCAAAGGGAGACTTCCTTTCAAAACCCGGAGCAGAGAATATCGCCCATCAATTTTACAATCCGGGCAATGCCCCTCTCGTTATTCTGGATATCGGTACGGTGGAAAAGGAAGACACCTGTTACTATCCGGATGAAGATATCTATTTGCACAAATCAAACGGAGAACGCCGGGTATTTAGCGGCTTGACTCTTTTAAAGGATTGGACCTCGGATCCCAATAAATAAACGCTCCGGCAGGCGATTGAACCGTAATCCATATACCCGCCGAGGCGCATTTGGCCCTTGTTCAGTTTTTAGCCTATTCCAAAGGCTTAAGAGCAAAGGAATAGGAATAGCTTCCGGAGCCTATGGTAAATTCGGGATGTACGTTTTTTGTCCAGCCGGTGTCTCCGCCCAGTCCCATGTGGCGGTGATCCAGGTGAACATGAACAGGTCCGCTCCTTTTGAGATCCTTTTGATGCAAGGCGGCCTCATATTCCGCAACGGAATTGCAATGGGCATCAAAGTGAAAATCCGTATCCCCGCTTATTTTTAGGCCCCTGTCCTTTCCATCATGAAGGATAAGCCAGCGCGTATCCTCTTTTCCGCCGCACTCCACAGGCAGGGTATAGGGCGTATTCTGCTCCTCCACCGTGCTTTCATAGAGGCCCACAAAGGCTGCCAGCTTCCTGTCGGCGTAGTTTTCCCACGGGCCGCGGCCAAACCAGCGGATATGGGAAAAAGCCTCGGGAAGCACAAGATTCATACCGATTCGTGGAAGGGAGCACGGGAGGGAGCCTACTGAAACTCTTTTTCTTATCACTATCCCCCCGCCTCCAATTTCGTATTCCGTATTGGCCTCAATTAACCCACCCCAGTGTACAGTTTCATAGCTGAGGCTTACAGCCCCTCCCCGTTCCAGAGCTTCAAGGCCTGTCAATACAAAGGAAGGCTTATCAAGACCCAGGCTTTTCCATTCCAGAGCCACAGCTCTGCCGGGTACGGAGGAGGCGATGTCAATGCCTGTGGGAGCTCGGTAGAAGCAGTCGTCCCCGCCTTCCAGGAGGGGTTTTCCATTATACACGGCGGTAAGAATCCGGCCGGAAGCCCTGTCTGCCACTACCTTGAAGCCGGGTGCCGCCCCTTCTCCCGTTCCGCTTATGGTTATTAAGGAGCCGGTTTCAGTGAGCACCGCCTTAGGGCCAGTTCCTTTAAATACAGTAAAAGAGGCAGGCATTCTGGCCGAGCCGGGAAGCTCCAGCTGACGCCCGTACACCTCAAAGCCCTTCTCCGAATAAAAAGTGTCCTTTTTATGTACAAGCTTGAGGTTTAAGAACCTCTCCCCTTTTGAGTATCGGCCTATAAGCCCCTTAAAGCCTTCAAGAGTTATTATTTGAGCTTCCCCGGCAGCGGCTGTAAGGCCCTCATCACTTCCCCGTGCCACTTCCACGCCGTTTTGCTCCACAGTCCATAAAAGCCGCAAATGCTCCAGGGATAGGGTGTGATAGTCATTTATTACGTTGATAAGCCCTTTTTCCAAATCCAGAGGATTTGTACGCACCGGAGACTGGTGATGCTTAATTTCCCACGCGCCGGGATGGGGCATAAGATCCGGCCCTACCACACCGTTTAAGCACATATCCTTAACCGGATCCGTCACAGCCTCGCCAAAGTCGCCCCCATAGGCCCAGTGCTTTTCTCCCTTCTCATCGGTAAAAATAAGGGCCTTGTCCGAAAAATCCCAGATAAAGCCTCCCTGAAAGCGGGGATACTTGCGAACCATATCCCAGAACTTATAAAAATTCCCATTGCTATTGCTTTTGGAATAGGCATACTCACACATAATGAAGGGCCTCAAGTCCGAATCATCCGCCATAAGCTTCTCCGCCCATTCCAGGGAAGGGTACATGGGACAAAGAATATCGGTGATATTGGCGCCGGGAAAATCGGATTCATATTGAAGAGGCCTGGTTTTGTCATATTCCTTCAAATAGCCGTACATAGCGGCGTGGTTGGCCCCTGCCCCCGATTCATTGCCCAGGGACCAAATAATTATGGAGGGGTGATTCTTGTCCCTGTGGGCCATGCGCATGGCCCGCTCCAGATAAACGCCGCTCCAGGAAGGATCATGGCTTAAATCTCCCGCCATGCCGTGGGTTTCAAGGTTTGTTTCACCCACAAGGTATAGACCAAGCTCATCACACAAATCGTACCAGTAAGGGTCATTTGGATAGTGGCTGGTGCGCACCGCGTTGAAGTTGAGCCGCTTCATGGCTTCAATATCCTGGCGCATCCTGGCGCGGCTTACCACCCTTCCGGTTTCCGGACAATGCTCATGCCTGTCCACTCCCCGGATGACAAGCCTCCTGCCGTTAAGCAGTAAAACGCCCCGATTATTTATTTCCACCTGCCTGAAGCCCACAGCCCCGCTTTCAAAATCAACAGCATTCCCCTGAGGATCCTTTAAAACAATCACCAAAGTATAGAGAACCGGCGTCTCTGCCGTCCATTTTAAAGGTGCGCTGAAGGGAAGCTCAAGAGCAGCTATATAGGAGGGCTTAAGATAAGCCGCAAAATCTCTGAAAAACACAGGCCCGCTCTTTTGCACCTCGTTTCCGTCCGCGTCGTAAAGCACAGCTTCCACGGAGCAGTCCCCGAAAAGGGGCGTCTGCCTGCCGCACCATACCTTAAGCGACAGCACCGCATCTTTGTAATCCTTATCTAAGGCGGTTTCTATTTTAAAATCCTGTATGTGGTAGCGGGGCTTGGCTATAAGCGTCACTGAGCGGTGAATACCCGAAAGATGCCAGTAATCCTGGTCCTCTACATAGGTGCCGTCGCAAAAGCGCATCACCTGCACGGACAAATGGTTTGTCCCCTTCCGTGCATAGGGCGTGATGTCAAATTCCGCCGCCAGCTTGCTATCTTGGGAATACCCCATCTGGTTTCCATTAACCCATAGAAAGAAGCAGGACTCCACACCGTCAAAATTGAGGAGAATTTTTCTGTCCAGAAAGGCCTCCGGTATTTCAAAGGTGGTAACATAAAGGCCGGTAGCGTTTTTCTCAGGCACATAAGGCGGAAAGAGGCCCTGAATCGCCTTTTCATCGGAAACACGAATCTCGTGGCGGTCCTCCGGATTGGTTCGGGTAAAAGGATAAATGACATTGGTGTAAACAGGCTTATCATAACCCAGTATTTCCCAATTAGACGGTACGGGAATTTTGTCCCAATCCGAACTATCAAATTGCTCACTGCCAAAGTCCTCCGGCACCGCCTCCGGTTTGGGATACAGGTGAAAGGACCACAAGCCGTCAAGAACCCTCACATAAGCGGAAGCCTGCCTGTTCCGGCTTTTTGCCTGTTCGGCATTTTCATAGGCTCCATAGGGGGAATGGATGGGCTGCCGGTTTATCTGAGTAAAGGATTGGTTTTCCCAAGGTCTTAAATAGCGAAAATCCATATGAATTTCCTCCCTGATTTTTTGTACAAGTAGCATTCCATTTGACTTTATGATAAGCTAAATTAATGGTTTTCCAAAATAGAGAGATTGGTCAAAAAGTTGTCCATTTTGGTAAAACCCTGTCTCGGAGGTTCAACTTAGCTATGAACGGCTTCGACTCCAATTTCTTAAATGACATAAAGAAAAATGATTTGGTCTACCGTGCTATTGGAGAGGACTTTGCCAATGGCATCCTTTCCTGCGGGTTTATGCTGAAAAAAGACGCCTCCCGTTCCCAATATCAGCTGACAATCCCCTATTACAGCTGTTTTGTCCTATTGAGGGGCAAAGGAACCTATCTGGATCAGTATGGCAGGGCCACACCCATCCGCCCGGGAGATATGGTTCAGCGTTTGCCCGGAGTTCTCCATTCCACAGAGGTTTTTCCGGACGGTGACTGGCTTGAATTTTATGTCAGCTTTGGCTATAAAACCTTTTCGGCGATGGCAGATTTGGGAATGCTCCGCAACTCTGAGCCTGTGTTCAGGGCACATCCTGATAGAATTGATATTGGGGCCTTCCGGCTTCTGCTGCAAAGCATGCAAAACAGTACCGACAGGGAGCTTCCCGGTGTACTTTTAAAGGCTCAGGAGCTGGCCTACGGACTCCAGCAGGTCAGGGATGGCACCAATGAAGGTAAAGACGCCCTTATTTCCAGAGCCTTGGCCATGCTTGGCCAGGATCCTGAAATAAGCCTGAGCGGCGAGGAGGTTGCTGCCAGGCTTAATATGGGCTATGAAAGCTTCCGAAAGCTTTTCAAAAAAGCCTCCGGCCTCTCACCTTCCGCCTATCGCACCCGCCGCCGTATGGATCATGCCCGGCTTCTTCTTTTAAGCGAACTGACCATAAGCGAAATTGCCCTTCGTACGGGATACGGCGATCTCTACACGTTTTCAAAGCAGTTTAAAAAATCTGTGGGAATGTCTCCAAGAGCCTATCGCAGCCTGCAACTTAATAAAGATCAAAATGATAATATAAAACAGGGAGGTTCCGATGATGAAAAAGAAGATCGCTATAATAGGTGAATTTAACAGCGGTTTCTTAAGCCACACCCGTCTCAATGATGCCCTTGAACATGTGAAAACCCGGTATGGGTATGATTTTGGCTATGACTGGCTGGATACGCCCCTGGTGGAAAAATCCTCCGAGACTCTGCTTACAGGCTACAGTGGAATCTGGAGCGCACCGGGAAGTCCTTTTCTGAGCCTTGAGGGATCGCTGGCTGCCATTGCCTTTGCCCGAAAAAACCGGGTTCCTCACCTTGGAACCTGTGCAGGCTTTCAGCATACCATTATCGAGTTTGCCAGAAATGTACTGGGAGAAAAGGAAGCCCAGCACGAGGAATACGATCCCGAATCCGATTGCCTTTTTATCAGCCGGCTTTCCTGTTCGCTTTCAGGAAAGGAAATGCAAATTTACCTGAAGGAAGGCTCTCTGGCCCGCTCCTGCTATGGCAAAAAGGAAGTGATTGAAAATTACTACTGCAATTTTGGTATTAATCCCCAATTCAAGTCACGTCTTGTCCATCCTAACCTTCAAATTTCCGGTGTCGATCAGGATGGTGAAATCCGTATTATTGAAATTCCGGAAAACCCCTTCTTCGTAGCCACCCTCTTTGTACCACAAACCCGATCCACTCCCGAACACCCCCACCCTCTGATTAAAGCCTTTGTTGAAGCCTGTCTTACAAATTAAATACAGCATCAGAGCTTGGCTTCAATCATAATTGCCTTTGCCGTTTCATAAAAGATAGGGAGTAAAAATTTGCAAGGGCGGCAGCAATGTGATTTACATTAGTGTTAAGCGTAAAACGGCAGGAATAATAGGAACTGTACTGGTATTGGGCCTTCTCGCACTAAATGGCTATACGGCCGCTTCAGC
>JAFADM010000334.1 GCA_023424865.1 Bacillota bacterium
TGACAGGTTTTGATAAGCGTTTCCAAATCCTCCGTCATGGTCAGACGATTGGTGCCGTCCTTATTCGTTCTGGATGCAATAAAGAAAAGCTGACCTACCTTTTCCTCCAGGCTCATTTTATTCAAAATAGCTCGGGCTGCCTCTTCCGGACTATTCGAGGGTTCCGGCGAAGGGCTTTTGTCAGGTGTTGCCACTGGCGTTGATGATGGGGTGCTTGTGGGTAACGGGGTAGGCGTGGGAGTTACCTGTGTAGGTGTTGCTCCGGGAGGAGTTGTGCCTGTACATCCTCCCGCAAGCAGCACAAACGCCACAAGTAAAGCTGTAAGCGGTTTAGACCCTTTTGCCATTAAGTTCACACTCCGCAAAGGACATGCCGCATTTAAGCAGATTGCCGCAGGCATATTGTCTTGGAGTCATCCTTTTCTTGGCTTCGGATTGAATTTCATTTATAAGAAGGGCCCCATCCCCTGTTTTAACCGACATGCCGTTTTCCTCAATGGTCAGAATGGTTCCGGGTGGACAGCTGTCGCCACAGCCCGGATCCGGTATTATCTTTGAGCTCCAGATACGCATCTTGCAGTCACAGAAATTGGAGAAGGCTCCGGGCCAGGGGCTTGTTCCCCGGACGAGATTATGAATTTCCCGGCTGGTTCTGTTCCAATCCACCTGTCCTGTGGTTTTCTCCATTTTGGGAGCGTGAGTGGCTTCGGCATCATTCTGGGGAGTACGCACAAGAGTACCGTTTTCCAAAGCTTTCAAGGTACGGATAAGTACCCGTGCGCCAAGATGTGACATCTTGTCATGCAGTTCACCTGACGTCATGTTGTCAGGTATTGCTATTTCTTCTTTTAACAGCATATCTCCCGTATCCATGCCAATATCCGTAAACATGGTAGTAATGCCCGTCACCTTGTCTCCGTTTATGACAGCCCACTGAATAGGTGCGGCTCCCCTGTATTTGGGCAACAGGGAACCATGGACATTGATGGTTCCATAACGCGGAATATCTAAAACGCTCTTCGGCAACATTTGGCCAAAAGCGCAGGTTACCATAAGATCCGGCTTCAATTGAGCCAGCATTTCAACGTACTCCGGCTGCTTGGACAGCTTATCAGGCTGGAGTACGGGTATATTAAGGGCAAGTGCCCGTTCTTTAACCGGAGGCGCAGCAAGGGTATGGCCTCTGCCCTTGGGGCGGTCTGCCTGGGTAACAGCAGCTAGTACTGTGTAACCTTCGGCAGCCAGCCCATCCAGGCTTGGTACGGCAAATTCGGGCGTCCCCATAAAAACAATCGTCATTTCTTAGTTCCTTTCTTTTTCAGGACGGCTCTTTCTCCATGTCAATAAAGCGAATTACTCTTTCATCAAAGAGAATGCCGTCAAGGTGATCGATTTCATGACAAAAAGCCCGGGCTAAAAGTTCCGTCCCTTCGGCCTTCTGCCGTTTTCCGTTTCTGTCGGTATATTCCACCGTAACTTTTGCGGGGCGTTTAACCTCCCCATACACATTGGGAATGCTCAGACAGCCCTCAACCTCAATTTGCTCACCGGATTGCTCCGTAATAACAGGATTTATAAGCTCTAAAAGCCCCTCCCCCACATCAATGAGAACAATGCGCTTCAAAATGCCTACCTGCGGTGCCGCAAGGCCCACCCCGTTATCGGTGCTGTAAAGGGTTTCCTTCATGTCATCCAGTATATCAATAATGTGAGGGGTTAGTTCCTTCACTTCCTTGCTTCTTTTTTTAAGGGTTTCGTCTCCCTTTGTTATAATTGTACGAATAGCCATTTTTCAAACATCCCTTTCCTTTGTCTCTATCCATAAGCTTCCGTGACGCGGAAGCTTGCTTTCATTAATCAGGCCTAATTATTGAACAAGGCCCTTAGTTTACTTACCCCGAAATGGAATGTCCTATCCGGGAATTTTCATAAAAACGGCTCGAAAAGACCTTTTACTTAAGAAACGTGCATTCATTTGAAATGCCGTCAGGAGTACGAGGGCATTTTTCGAATTTTGTTATAATAACTTCCTTATTATAACATGGAAGCCGGATCGATATCCACACTTACATCCGTGCCTTTGGATCGGTAGCCTGAAGCGATTTCCAGCACCCGATTAAGAAGAAATACAAGGCGGTTTACGGAAGGATGCTTTAATATCAGCCTGTACCGGGATTTGTTTCGAAGAATAAATACAGGAGCCTTCATGACTTCGGTTATAAGAAGTGACGGGTCGCCGCCGTCGTTTTCAATAAGTGCAAGCCGGAGACCCGACAGCACCTTTTGGGCCTCCGCACCATTCTCGTTTTGAACCACAATAGTCCCTATATGCGTAAAGGGCGGACAGTTGATCTCCTTGCGCATTTTAATTTCTGTCTGGTAAAAGGCTTCATAGTCCTGGGCCATGGCAAATCCCACGGCATAATCGTCTATGTTGTAGGCCTGGACAACAACCCGGCCTGCCTTTTCTCCTCTTCCTGCCCTTCCGGCAGCCTGAGTGACAAGCTGAAAGGTTCTTTCCGCCGAACGGTAATCTCCGCCAAAAAGTGTTGCATCAGCTGCCAGAATGCCTACAAGGGTTACATTGGGAAAATCATGGCCCTTTGCCACCATCTGCGTTCCTATGAGAACGTCGGAATCCCCTTTTCTGAAGGCCTCCAAAAGCTTCTGATGACCTTCCTTTCCACTGGTGGTATCCAAATCCATCCGGAGAACCTTAAATCCTCCCGGGTGTTTTAAGAGCTCTTCTTCTATACGCTGAGTACCGGTGCCCATGCTTTTAATGCGGCTGCTGCCGCATTTGGGGCACTTTTTGGGCGTTTTTTCCGTAAACCCGCAATAATGGCATACCGACTGCGCTTCCCGGGCGTGAAGAGTTAATGAAACGCTGCAATTGGGGCATTTGGACACAAAACCGCAGTCTCTGCAAAGAAGAAAGGACGCATAGCCACGCCGGTTTAAAAAGAGAATGCTCTGCTCCCTGTTTTCCTGATTCTTTAAAAGCTCTGCCTCAAGCCTTGCGCTTAAGAAGCTTCTGTTTCCGGCCTTAAGCTCTTCCCGCATGTCCACTGTAAGAACCTGGGGCAGAGACAGGGCATTGGCTCTTTTCTTCAGCACTGCCAGCTTAAGCTTGCCCGACAGAGCCCTGTAATAGGTTTCCACCGAAGGGGTAGCAGAGCCCAGAAGTAAAAGCGCGCCTTTTAAGTGGCAGCGTGCCCGGGCTATCTGCCTTGCATCGTATTTCGGTGTTATTTCCGATTTGTATGTAAGCTCATGCTCCTCGTCCACAATGATAACCCCCAAATTGTCAAGGGGTGCGAAAACTGCGGAACGGGCGCCAATAACCACATCCACCTCGCCATTCTTAATTTTTCGCCACTGGTCGAAGCGCTCACCCTGGGATAATCGGCTGTGCTGTATGGCTACCCTGCTGCCAAAACGCCCGGTAAAACGTCCGGTCATCTGGGGCGTCAGGGAAATTTCCGGCACCATGACAATGGCACTCTTCCCCTTTTTAATTGCTTCCTCTATGAGGCGCAGGTAGACCTCCGTTTTCCCGCTTCCCGTAATTCCGAATAATAAGGCCTCTTCCAGCCTTTCTTCCTTTAAAAGCGGCTTTAGCCTGTCCAGTACCTGTTTCTGCTCCTCCGTAAGCGTAGGAGGAATATCCCTCTCCCCATTGGAAAGCTCAAAAGGGCTTCTTTCCACCTCCAGGTCATAAAGCTCCAGCCACCCTTTTTTTTGAAGGGATGCTACTGCGCCTTGGGATACTCCGGGAATGGCAAGCAAATCCTGAAGCGTGCAAAGCTCGCCGGATAAAAGCATTTCCATGATGCGTACATGATAGATGCTTTTAATGGTACCGTTTTCTACAATCTCTTCAAAGCTCTGTGTGTCCAAAAGGGGCCTTGCAGCCCGCACGGTTTTTTCATTAACCTTTTGAGAAAAGGTTTCTACAACCTCGATATAACGTTTTTCAATAAGCTCGCTTAAAAGAACCGCATCCGTTTTGAGTTCATCCGGCCAAAGCTTATAGGAAACCTTGCGGCGTTTTTTCTTAAGCTCTTGAAAAATCAGTTCCGCATTGGGTGACAAAGCACTAAGTGACGTATTATCATCCTTTCGGCTCAGAATTTTGTCCCTTACCAGGCCGGCTCCTGCCGGTACCATAATACGAAAGGCATCACCATAGGTACAAAAATACCTTGTTTTCATCCATTCGGCGAGCTTCAGCATCTCTTCATTAAGAAGAGGCTTTTCATCTGCCAGCTCATGAATAGCCTTAAGCTGTTTTTTTCTTTTGTCTGTGCCAAAATCCGACATAATACCGTTACCGGACTGAGGGTTTTTAACGGAAGGATTCTTTACAGTTACTATCCAGCCTGTCCGGAGTCGATTGGTATGACCGAAGGGGACCAATACCCGCATGCCGGGAACGGCTGTTTCCATATTTTCAGGAACAGCATAATCGTAAAGCCTGTCAAAGCTTCTTGTTCCATCGGCCAAAGCGACCTCGGCTATTAGCATGTGTAACCGCATCCTTTCCGTAGTCTTTGTTCGTTATATGCTGTGCTTGCGCTTTTATGGGACGTGGTGCCCGCATTGCGTAAAAGACGCTTAAAGGGCGAGGATATTTTAACCCTCGCCCTTTAGTTTAACGTCTCTTTGAAAAATAGTCAAAAGCTTAAGAATCGCCAAAAAAGGTTTTGCTACCGCAAAGCCTTTCCTATCTAACAAGAGTATTCTTTACTGACATAATCCGGGATACCGCTGATATCCCCGTTTACTGTAAATACAAAACGAATCTCGAACTTTTCTGAAATCAGCTTGAGTTTTTCAAAGAAAGCTTGATACTTTTGCTGATCAATCTGATATTTGTCAAGTCCATCAATAAAAATGGCTTTAATATCGTAATCCTGCGCTATAAGGCCGCTAACAAAGGCCAGAAGCTGGTCCAGTGTATCAATTGGAAAATCAGTTATGTTCACATAACGGATTTCGTGACGCAAATCCATAATATGGGAATTATCTCTGTTTATAAATACAATATCTCCAAGACTATCCTTTTGCAATTGGTTGGCATCGGCAATCAGGTATTTGGTTTTGCCAATGCCCTTGTTTCCATAAACAACTTTTATCATGGGTATCGAGCTCCTTTCTCATTCCTTTTTGTTGCTTTTTTCCTTCACAATCTCCATTTTAGAAACAGAGATTTCATACGCAACACGTTCCTCCACTTCTTCTTCCGAAAGCTTTTTCTGATAGACACGACTTTGAATTCGGCCCCATAGCCGTATATTGTCGCCTACCTCGAAACTGCCCGCAAACCTGGCGTTACGGCCCCATGCGATACACGGTATATAATCCGATTTGTTATAGGCCCTGTTTACGGCGAGAAGAATGTCCGCAATTTCACGGCCAAAGGGTGTGGTCCTGTACATGGGTTTTCTACATACAAAACCGTTGAGGCTGATGAGATTCGGATTTTTATGGTTCACCTCCTCCGGATTCACAATTATTTCTCTTGCAAAAACCGTAAGCATGAGTTTGTGTCCGCTGTTGCTGTTAAAGTTATTATAGGAACGGAACTGGCCTTCAACAGACAAGAATATGCCCAACACAACGTCCTCCGGTTTCATGAGACGTTCTGAAAACATGACCGGTATATTGTCATAGGTCTCACTTAAGCGGGGAACCTGGAGGTATACTATGTAAAATCCCTCCCCATAAACTTCATGGCTGAATTCAGGAATGGTTACAATTTTACCGGAGATACTCACATTGTTGTTTTCTAATGCTGTATTTCCTGACATCGGACACTCCAACTCCTCTCACAGTCTTTGGTACTTATCATACAAGATGCTTGATCTATTCTTATTCTTTCGTTTGTTTATTTAGAAGCATTTGGGTACTATTTCTGATACTAATTTAATTATACAAATTTTAACCCAATTTTAAAGTATTCTACTAATTATTTCACCAAAAAAGAATGCTTGAAACACTCTATTTAGGCTAAACGACCTATTTACCTCCGATTTATTCCTTATTCTTCCGCTTACGACAGAATTTTATTCAAAA
>JAFADM010000358.1 GCA_023424865.1 Bacillota bacterium
CCTGGTTAAGTCTCTTACAAAAATATTATATAAGGAGAGAATAACATGAAAAAGGTACTGGCACTTATGACCACCGCCGCTTTAGCAATTTCTGTTTTAGCCGGATGCGGTGGCACAACAACCTCACCTACCCCTACGCCTTCCGGTAATTCACCCTCACCCACCGCCTCTGCGGGAGTCACCACCATACGCTTTTATGGCTCGGATTCCGAATACAATCAGAAAATTGTAGCCGGCTTTGAAGCTGCGAATTCAGACATTAAAGTACAAATCGTTCCCATTGACTTTGACAATGCCGAACAGGTCATTAAAACAGGTATCGCATCCAACAATCCTGTGGATGTAAGCTTTTTCTGGGGAACTCAGATCAATGTCTTTACCGAAAACGATATGGCAGCCGATTTGACACCCTACCTTACCGCAAACAATGACGAATGGAAAAACACCTTCGTTCAGACCTATCTCGACGGCGGCAAAATTAATGACAAGTACTATGCTATCTCCTATCAGCCTGTTATTGAAACCATCTTCTATAACAAAGACTTATTCAAAAAGTACAACCTTGAAGTCCCCACAACATGGGCTGAATACATGGAAGTATGTAAAAAGTTTAAGGCTGAAGGCATTTACGGTATCGGCAACTGGCTCGGTCAGAACCACCAGCTGATGGAGTTTGCTTACCAGTACATGGCCAATGATGGAACACTTGAAGCCGCAACCAAGGGCGATCTTGATTTCACAAAGGTACCCGGGCTTGCAAAGGCATTGGAAAACTGGAAGTATGTCTATGACAATGATTACTGGTATCCCGGCGAGGGCGCTCTGACCTCCACCAAGGATCAGACCCAGGCTGCCTGGTATCAGGGTAAAATCGCAACCTTGTTTGATGCCGGTTCCAACGCAGGCACATACGATAAGGATGCTGAATTTGAAGTTGGCGTTATGAAGTTCCCCCTTGTTGAAGAGGGCGGCAAATATGCTGTAAACGTTGTAACAAATGCACTTTTCATTCCCTCCAACGCCAAGTACAAGGAAGAAGCTGTTCGCTTCATGAAGTATTACACAAGTGATGCAGGTATCACCGAAATCATCAACAGCGGACGTCTTCCCTCCACCGTTTCCATGCAGGATAAAGTAGACAGCCAGCTTTTGAAGGATCTGCTTGCTACTACTCAGGGCGACAACGTTGTAGGCTACAAGCACATTCAGGGTATTTCCTCTGAAATCAGCTCCTTTGTACAAAGTGATATGATTGGTGCTGTTTGCACAGGTACTCCCGTTGCAGATGTACTGAAGCAGCTTGAAGCGCTCCGTCAGTCCGCAAAGCAATAAGCCGTCACTCGTAATCACAATACCAAAAAGGCGGGCAGTACAATATCTTGGATTGCCCGCCTTTTTTACAAAAACCTGTTAAAGCAGCAAAACACGCAGCAAACCCATATCAGCGCGGCAATCCTGCGCAGTTATGTTGAGCATGAGGAGTGAATGATGATGACAAACAAGACCAAAAGCGGTGGACTTCATCGAAAGTATATGGTTGTAGGCCTGTTTTTTTTGGCGCCTTCAATTATCATCTATTTGATATTTGCCGTTATACCGTTTTTTGACAGCTTTATCCTGTCGTTTCAAAACTGGAACGGCTTTAGTGCGCGAACCTTCGCAGGACTCGACAACTATATTAAAGCCTTCGGCGATTCAACCTTCCTTTTGGCAATCAAAAACAGCGTCTACCTGGGTGCTGTTTCATCGATTATCAGTGTTGTGGTAGGTGTGTTAATGGCCTGGCTTTTGCTCTATGTCGGCCGTAAATGGGGCGCTTTGTTCCGTACTGTCCTTTTCTCACCCAGCATGATTCCTGCGGTAATTACCGCCCTTATCTTCGCTTTTGTATATGAACCGGACATCGGTATACTCAACAGCCTCCTCGGGCTTTTTAAGCTGGATGCTTTAAAGACTGCCTGGCTTACAAACAGAGGCACTGCCTTGAATTCCATCCTGTTTGTCTCGGCATGGAAACAGGTAGGCCTTACCATGGTACTTTGCTTTGCAGGTATGCAGGGTATCAACCCGTCGCTTATCGAATCGGTACGGTTGGACGGCGCAGGGGATTTAAAAATATTTCAGAAGATTATTCTGCCGCTGATTATGCCTTTTGTAAGGCTTAGCGCTATTTTCGCGTTAATGAGCGGTCTTAAAATATACGACACCGTCGTAGCTCTTACCAACGGCGGCCCTGCAAAATCCACCACCGTTATTCCTCTGTGGATTCTGCAAAACTCCTTTAACTTTAATAAATACGGTTATGGCGCCGCAATGAGTATGATCTTTGTTTTAATTGTTCTCGTGGGCATGATCGTGGTTCAGAACATCGTAAGAGGTGATAGCTATGAGCAGTAATATTTTTGCACAGAATAAAAAAACAAAGGTTATCTCCTATTTTGTTTTAATCATCTACAGCGTCATTGTAGCTTATCCCATTCTGTTTCTTATTTTTACATCCCTGAAGACTAACAAGGAATTCTTTGTTAACCTCTTTGGGTTTCCTCAGAGCTTTCAATGGAGCAATTATGCCACCGCGTGGAGCGTCGGCAAGCTGGGGCTGTATTTTGGCAACAGTGTGCTTGTTACCAGTGTGTCGGTGCTTGTCACCTGTTTCGTCTCCCTCATGGGCGGTTATGCCCTGGCAAAGCTTCATATTCCCAAATCCAATCTCATTATCTCCGCCTTCATGGTGTTTAACTTTATTCCCGGCATTGCCATCTATATTTCCCTGTATACCATGATGAGCAAGATGAATATCTCCAGCGGTTATATTTCGCTCATTCTCCCCTACATTGCCTGGGCCATCCCCTTCAGCATGTACATCATTAAGCAATATTTCGAAACCGTGCCCAAGGAGCTTATTGAAAGCGGACGTATCGACGGATGTTCTGAAATGCAGACCTTCCTTCACATTATGCTGCCGCTTGTGCTGCCTGCTCTGGCCACAATCGTTGTCTTTACCTTTATAGGAAACTGGGGCGAGCTTATGTGGGCCAATATCACCACTGCTTCCAGTGTTACCATTAAAACCCTCCCTGTGGGCCTTTTAAACTTCAAGACTGAAATGGGTGTGGAATGGGGCCAGTACACGGCAGGTATTTGTATGGTAACCATACCGCCCATGATTATTTTTGCCTATTTCCAGAAGTACTTTGTTGCCGGTCTTACAAACGGGGCCGTGAAAGGATGATATTCCATGGTGTACAAAAACTACCGCTTCACCGTACCTGAAGAAAAAATGGTACGAGTAATAACCAACACCGACGCTAAAAACGAAGCCGACGATCAGTTTGCCATTGTCCAGACCATGCTTAGCCCTCGCTTCGATAATGTCGGTTATATTGCTGCTCATTTCGGAACCGGAAGAGTAGCTGACAGCATGGAGCAGAGCTATGTTGAACTGGAAAAAATATTTGGGCTTATGAACTTTAATGCCGAAGGCCTCCTGTATCGTGGCGCACCACAGGCTATGCCCAACAGGGAGACTCCGGTGGACTCCGAGGGTGCCAGGCTCATTATCCGCGAGGCGATGAAGGATGATCCCCGTCCCCTCTATGTAACCTTTTTCGGGCCTCTCACCGACCTTGCCAGCGCTTATCTTTTAGAGCCCCGTATTGCCGGAAGGCTCACTGCCATTTGGATAGGCGGGGGCCGTTATCCCAACGGAGGCATTGAATTCAATCTGGGCAACGACATCCACGCGGCTAATGTGGTTTTCGCAAGCAAGATTGAGCTTTGGCAGGTTCCTAAAAATGTTTATGAAATGATTCCTGTTTCTCTGGCGGAGCTGGAGTACCGGGTACGTCCCCACGGCGCTATCGGCGAGTATCTGTGCCAGCAGCTCGAAGAGCACAGCTATGAAGATATTCCCCGAAAAAGTGCGTTCCGCACCGGTGAAACTTGGGTGCTGGGAGACAATCCGGCCGTAGGGCTTATCCTCTATGAGCACCGGTTTGAATTCGACAGCGTCCCCGCACCTTTTATAACCCAGGACATGGCTTATATTCACACGGGGCTCAATCGTCCCATCCGTGTTTATAAGTCCATTGACAGCCGTCTGATTCTTGAGGATCTCTACTGTAAAATTGCTCTTTTTGCCAAGAATCAGGCTCTATGACACTGGAGGTATTGCTATGGAAAATCTTGAGGCTAAGGCCTTTTCAATCCGCAAGGATATTTTAAATCTCATTTACCGCGCTAAAACCGGCCACATGGGCGGAGATTTCAGCGTGTGCGATATCCTTACAACCCTTTATTACAAGCATTTGAACATTACTCCCGAAACAACGAAGGACCCTAACAGAGACCGTTTTATCCTCAGCAAGGGGCATTCGGTGGAAGCTCTTTATTGCGTGCTGGCAAGCCGCGGCTTCTTTCCCAAGGAGGATTTGAATACCTATTCCGCTTTTGGAAGCAAATACATTGGACACCCCAACAATAAAATCAACGGCATTGAAATTAACAGCGGCTCTCTGGGCCACGGCCTGTCGGTAGGTGTGGGAATGGCTCTTGCCGCAAAAATGAGTGATGCCTCCTACCGCACCTATGTGGTCATGGGCGACGGCGAGCTGGCTGAGGGCAGTGTCTGGGAAGGCTTTATGAGCGGCGGACACTACAAGCTGGACAATCTTACCGCTGTTATTGACCGAAACGGGCTACAAATCAGCGGCAGTACGGAGGACGTTATGGGACATGATGACCTGGCTGCCCGTGTAGGCGCCTTCGGTTGGCATGTGCTTCAGGCGACAGGCAACTCCATTCCTTCTCTGGATGAAGCCTTCACAAAAGCCAAGAACCTCACCGGAAAGCCCACCGTCATTATTGCGAACACCATCAAGGGCTTTGGTGTTTCCTTTATGGAAAACAAGGCCGGATGGCATCACCGTGTTCCCAATGCGGAGGAATACGCCGCAGCAATGGAGGAACTCGCTCAAAAGGAGGCTGGTGCTCATGCCTAATACAATTCCAAATCGTCAGGTTATTTGCGACGTACTTATGGAAAACGCCGCTGCGAATAAAGATCTCGTCGTACTGTGCAGCGATTCCAGGGGATCCGCTTCCCTGGCTCCCTTTGCCAGTGCCTTCCCCGCTCAGTTTGTGGAAGTGGGTATCGCCGAGCAAAATCTCGTGGGAATAAGCGCAGGACTTGCGTCCTGCGGCAAACGGCCCTTTGTGGCCTCCCCTGCCTGCTTTCTCTCCACTCGCAGCATGGAGCAGGCCCGCGTGGATGTGGCCTATTCAGACAACAATGTAAAGCTCATCGGTATCAGCGGGGGGGTCAGCTATGGCGCCCTGGGTATGACCCATCACTCCGCCCAGGATATCGCCGTTATGTCCAGCATGCCAAATATGCGTGTTTACCTTCCCAGCGACAGGCATCAAACCCGTCTCTTAATTGAAAACCTGGTGAAGGACAATCATCCCGCTTATGTTCGGGTTGGACGCAATCCTGTAGAGGATGTTTACACAGAGGGCAAGGTTCCTTTTACCATGGATAAGGCAGTCACTCTCCGGGATGGCACTGATATTACCATCATCGCCTGCGGCGAGCTTGTGCTGGCGGCTAAGGAAGCTGCCGAGCTTCTGGCAGCGGACGGTATTTCCTGCCGTGTCCTTGACATGTATTGCGTAAAGCCTCTGGATACCGATGCGGTAGTGGCTGCAGCAAAGGAAACCCGCGCCATTGTTACGCTTGAAGAACACAGCTACATCGGAGGCCTGGGCTCCATGGTTTGCCAGACGGTAGCGGGAAGCATCCCCAGACCTGTACGCTGCCTTGCACTTCCCGATGCTCCTCCTATTTCCGGGGTTTCGAAAGAGGTATTTGCCTATTACGGACTGGAAAAAGTTAATGTGGCAAAGGTTTGCAGGGATTTGCTGAAATCTCTGTAAGGCTGATAACAATAGCTTATTCTCTCAAGCCTTTGGTTTATAAGATTGATTTTTTTCTTAAATGAATAGGTATGTGTGTTAAGAGGACCGCAGGGCGAATGCTTTGCGGTCCTCTTTTGGCAGCCATTTGCGTAAGCAAATCCGGCTAAAATTTTCTTGACCGTTCCATTTCTTTTTAGTACTATATAGTTATATCTTATATAAAACAATATATACAAAGGCAGGTGATGATTGAATTAAAACCAATGGAGGCTTTCTCATCTCAAAAATAAAGCAAATTCAAGACAGAGTTTTTGAGCAGCTTCTTACTCTTCATGGCATCGATCAGTTTAACAGCGCTCAGGGCCGCATTCTTCATATACTTTGGAACGAGGACAATATTCCCATAACCGAACTGGCAAAAAAAACAGGTCTTGCAAAAACCACACTGACAAGCATGCTGGACAGGCTTGAAGCCTCGGGCTATCTTCTTCGGGCTTTTGAAAAGGAAGACCGCAGAAAAATCAATATCCGACTTACGGAGCAGGCCCTGGCATTGCGGGATAAATACATTCTGGTCTCGGATCATATGACTACGCTTTTTTATGAAGGCTTTTCGGAAGATGAAATCCTTATCTTTGAAAAATATCTGGATAGAATTCTTAACAATCTCATTCGGAAGGAGAACCAATTATGAATGAAAATGCGAAAGCATCCATAGCCGAACTCAGAAAAAACAGCTCTGCCGCTTATATTGCATCCGTGGACAACGAGGGCTTTCCCGTCATGCGGGCCATGCTGGTACTGGAGCACGACAGCCTTAAAACTCATTATTTCTCAACCAATACCTCTTCAAGTAAAGTAGGCTATTATCAGAACAATCCCAAGGCATCGGTTTATTACTGCGATCCACAGAACTATAAAGGTGTGCTGTTTGTAGGAAAAGCAGAGGTATGTACGGATCAGGAAACCAAGGATTTTCTCTGGCGTGAGGGCTTTGAATGCTATTACCCCAAGGGTGTTACGGATCCGGATTACTGTGTCTTAAAATTTACTGCAACCCACGGCAGCTATTATCACGGGCTTAACAGCGCTAAATTTAAGATTGAGGAGCTCGAAGGGGCTGAGCGGGAGGAGCTGTCACAAATTCTCACAAAATTTGCCGAGTCAGGCTGGGACTTAATCGACGGACCCTCCAGAGCGTGGCTTGAAGGCCGGGGAGATTTAAGCAAGCTGATTGACGCCATAAATGAAGCGGATAACTCCTGCGGCAGCTGCGGTTGTGAATTTGATCCCCTTTACAAGCGTGCTCTGGCCCTAAAAGCCTGGTTATAGCAAGCTTTAGCTCAAAGCGCACCTATCCCCGCATACCGGATTGAAGCATACGAAAAATGTATATTCTCTTCGCTTGGACTGCTAAAACATGTATAATGGAAGTGATCCCCACTAAAAGCAAAAGCATCATTAGTAAAACAAGCGACAATCGATAGCCGGGAAAAGGCCTCTGGCAGCCCGGAGCGAGGAGAAGAAAATTATGGTATGCAAGCAAAGCGAGATCAAGATATTTGCCGGAAAATCCGGTAAAGACTTTGCTGAAAAAATTTGTCGTTTTCTTGGATTAGAGTTGGGGAAATCCCACTCTATTACTTTCTCTGAGGGAAACACTTTTGTAAAGGTGGAAGAGCCGGTCCGGGATACGGATGTTTATCTGGTTCAGCCTGTTGCCCTGGATCCCAACAATGATTTTATGGAGCTGCTTTTCTGGATTGATGCCTTTAAAAGAGCCAGCGCCAATTCCATTACGGTTATCATGCCCTGGTTCAGCTATTCCAAAGCGGATAAGAAGGACGAGCCCAGGGTTTCCATCCGCGCCAGAGTTTGTGCCGACTGCATTGAGGTTACAGGCGCCGACCGCATTGTTACCATGGATCTTCACAGCCCTCAGATTCAAGGGTTTTTCAAGATTCCTGTGGACCATCTCTACGCACGTCCGGTTATCTGCGATTACATTGCTAAAAAGAATCTCTCCGATTATGTCATAGCCTCACCTGACGCAGGCTTTGCCAAGGACGCGCGGCGCTACAGCTCAATGCTGGGCGTACCCACAGTCATTGGCGATAAGGAGCGCAAGGCTAATGATGAAAAAGCCGAGATTCTCGAAATTATCGGTGAGGTTCGGAATAAAAACGTCATTATCGTGGATGATTTCACCACCACCTGCCGCACTCTGGACAACATGGCCAGGCATTTAAAGGAGCTTGGAGCACTGGACATTTATGCCTGCGTATCCCACGGCCTGCTGCAGGAAAAAGGGCTGGAAATTTTGGATAACAGTCCCATAAAAGAGCTGATAACAACCGACAGCATCCATAATCCCATTGCTCTGGGACATCCCAAGCTTACCACTTTGTCCGTTGCTCCCCTGTTTGCAGAGGTTATCCGCCGTATCCATAACAGGGAAACCCTCAGCGTACTGTTTGACTAAAGCAATAAACCCCCTCCCTTTAGCCGGTTTTGCTTATGCAAAGGGCTACCAATAACAAAGGCGGAGCAGTCCTTTGTATGCAGCGGGACGCTCCGTCTTTTTAGAGTCGTTTTTCAGTTGCGCCAAATTTCCCCAATTTAAAGCGGAGAATTAATACCTAAGTACCATCCTTGGAGTGCTCAATTTTTTTAAAGGTATTTTCATAGGTGCCCATGGCGGCCATGGCAACAATGATAGCGTTTAGAGCAGCCAGAAGAAACCGCTCCGGCGTTAATGTGCCGGACACGCCGTCAACCGCAACCAATATAAAAAAGGAAATGAAATAGACAATAAACCGGGTGGGAATTCTCCAAACCTTGTCCAGAGGTATT
>JAFADM010000376.1 GCA_023424865.1 Bacillota bacterium
ACGGATATGGTTTTTAAGGAGGAAAATATCCTGCTTCCCATTCTTCTTGAGAAGCTGACGGTGGATGAGTGGAAGCAGGTTGCGGACGACAGCCCGGAATTTGGCTATTGCCTTCTTACCTATGTGGCAAAATGGGTTCCTGAAAAGACTGCAAATCCTCAGCCTGATACAGCGCAGCCCTCTTCCGAGAGTGCTCCCGGAGGAACTGCGGATGGGGTTGTTAAGCTTCCTACCGGTTCCTTTACCGTAGAAGAGCTGACTCAGGTTTTAAATGCACTTCCTATAGACATTACCTTTGTGGGCAAGGATGATACGGTACGCTATTTCTCTCAGAGTAATGAGCGCATTTTTCCCAGAACACCCTCCGTTATCGGTCGCCAGGTATCTCATTGCCATCCCCCGGCAAGTGTTCATATAGTGGAAGAATTGGTGGAAGACTTTAAGAACGGTGCCAAGGAGAGTGAGGATTTCTGGATTCGCATGGGCGAAAAATACATTTTGATTCGTTACTTTGCAGTGCGTGATCTTAAGGGAGAGTACCTGGGTGTGCTGGAGGTGACTCAGAATATTGCAAGCATTAAAGAAATAACAGGTGAAAAGCGTTTGGTATCCGAATAAAATGAAAGTGAATTGACTTTCCGGCTGCAAATTCTTATAATTCTTCATAATATGATCACATTCATTGAGGCTTGTATGCTCCATTTGTGTGATCATCACTAAAGCGGGCTATGCCCGCAACCTGATTGAGGCGAAGCGCCGATGAAATAGCTTGTTTTTATTGACGCTTATCAGCTTTAAGGTACTAGTGAAAGACGATTTGCACCGGGACAGGCGCTTTAAGCCGAGCCCGGCGGGGAGGTTGCCATGCCGGAAAGTCCACAACAAGATCTATCCATTAAAATTGGTAAGAAAACCTTTATCACTGCGGTAATTATTCTGATGCTTCTTATTCTGGCGGTAGGTGTTCTCACGCTGGTAATACCCACGGGAAGCTTTGAACGACAGACTGTGGATGGCCGTGTTACGATTATCCAGGACTCCTTCCGCTTCACCGAAGCGGAGAGATTTCCGGTTTGGCGCTGGCTTACGGCACCTGTGGAGGTGCTTTTCAGTTCCGACGGCGGGGTGATTGTGGTTATCATCTTCTTTCTGCTTGCCGTGGGCATGGCCTTTTCTCTTCTGGAAAAAAGCGATGTCATGTCCCTTATTATCTCTAAGGTTGTTAAACGGTTCAGCAAAATGAAGTATGTACTTATGGCGGTTATCGTGTTTTTCTTTATGCTTTTAGGAGCTGTGCTTGGTACCTTCGAAGAGAATATCGCCATGGTTCCAATTATCATTGCCCTGTCCTATTGTCTGGGCTGGGACTCGCTGGTGGGCCTTGGCATGAGTATACTGGCCTCCTGCTTCGGCTTTTCCGCAGCCATGACCAATCCCTTTTCAATTGCAATCACCCAAAGAATAGCCGAACTGCCCCTTTACTCGGGCTTCGGCTATCGCCTTATTATTTTCCTTGTTTATTACCTCACCGTTTACCTCTTTCTGTTCCGATACGCCCGCAAAATTGAGCGTCATCCGGAAAAATCATACATATACGGTGAGGATGCCGCCCTTCGAAACAAATACAGGAACATGGACAGCCTGGATAAGATGCTTAATCAAAAATCACCGGAGGAGCTTAAAAAGCTTAAAAGGGGCACACTGGCCTTTGGCCTTTTTGTTGTGCTTCTTTTTATTGTCATACTTGGAGCGTCGCTTGTTCCCGGATTATCGGATCTTATGCTTCCTCTCATCGGACTCCTTTTCTTAATTGGCGGTGTGGTGGCATCCACCCTGGCCGGTGTTCCGTTGAAGGAACGGCTTAAAATTATGGGTAAAAGCGCCGGAGGTATTGCACCGGGTATTATCCTCATTCTTCTGGCTATGAGTGTGAAGTTTATCATAAATAATGGCGGAATAATGGATACCATCCTGTACTATACATCTTCGGCCATTCGGGAAACCTCGCCCTATGCGGCCGTCATGCTCATTTTTGCCCTCATTTTGTTTCTGGAGCTCTTTGTGGGCTCCTCCTCGGCCAAGGCCTTTCTGGTTATGCCTCTAATTGCGCCTCTCTCCGATCTGGTAGGAATAACGAGGCAAACCTCCGTGCTGGCCTTTTGCTTCGGTGACGGGTTTTCCAATATTCTTTACCCTACCAATCCGGTGCTCCTTATTTGCCTGGGCCTTACAGTGGTTAACTACCCCAAATGGCTGAAATGGACTTATAAATTACAGCTGGTATCTTTTGCCCTGGCCTGCCTCTTTTTGGTTATAGGGGTAGCCACAGGCTATGGACCTTTTTAATAAACATATGGCCCTTGGTGGTGGTTCTCCTTTCATCTATGGAAGAAAGCGGGTGGGTTCATGCAGTCTATTCTTATGACGGGGCTTTGGGTTATATTCATTCTTGCAGCCCTTCTTACACTTATTGTGATTTTAAGGACTTTGTCCTTTAAGCCCGAAAGAGCGAGGGAAAGGGGACAGTACAGGGAACGAACCGACCTGAGCTGTGCCGGCAAGCTTTCCGGCGCCATACGCATACCTACCCTCACAGGATCAGAGGAAACACCTGAAGGTAAAAACCCCTTTCTTGAGTTTCACCGGTATCTTGAGGAAACCTTTCCACGGGTTCATGACACTTGTGAAAAAATCGTCATAAACAGGTACAGCCTGATTTACCGGCTTAAGGCCGCTAAGGCTGACCCGGTGAAAAAGCCTGTGCTTATAACCGCCCATATGGATGTGGTGCCGGTAGAGGCAGGAACGGAAGAGCATTGGACCCAGCCTGCCTTCAGCGGAGCCATTAAAGAGGGCCTGCTGTGGGGCAGAGGTACCCTGGACACCAAAGCCCACCTCATCTGCGCCATGGAAGCCCTGGAGGGCCTTTTGGGAAAGGGGTTTGCCCCAGCCAGGGACGTTTGGCTGGCCTTTGGTCATGACGAGGAATTTAACGGGGAAGAGGGGGCCTTGAAAATTGCGGACTACTTTAAGGAACAAGGCCTGGCATTCGACTTTGTTCTGGATGAAGGCGGATGTGTTGTGAAAAATGCTATGGATGGAATCGACAAGCCTATTGCCCTGGTGGGTGTGGGGGAAAAGGGCTTTGCCAATATCCGGCTGTCGGTTACCAGGGACGGGGGCCATGCCTCCATGCCGGCACCCCATACCTCTCTTGGAATATTGGCTGAGGCTCTTTGCAGGCTGGAGAAAAATCCGTCAAAGCCCAGGCTTATTCCTTCCGTCAGAGCCTTTCTTTTAAAGCTTGGTCCTCATATGAAGGGCTTCAACCGGGTGGTTTTGGCCAACCTGTGGCTTTTTGAGCCTCTTTTTCTAAGAGTTTTTTCCGGAACCAATACGGGAAGCGCCCTATTGAGGACAACCCTGGCCGTGACGATGGCCAAGGGCAGCCCCGCACCCAATGTCATTCCCCAGAAGTCCAGTGCCGTCATCAATTGCCGCATTCTTCCCGGAGAAGACGGGAAATCCCTAGTTAAGCGCCTTGAAAAAATACTAAAGGGCCTTCCGGTGGAGCTGGAACCCCTTGTCCTGGATGACCCTTCGAGTCTTTCCCCTTCCGACTGTGAGGCTTACCGCTATCTGGAAAGCCTTATCGAAAGCTATTGCGGAGATGCAATTATCGTACCCTATCTCATTATGGCAAGCACGGATGCCCGCAAATATGAGGGCGTGTGCAAAAATATTTACAGGTTTACTCCCTACATCATTGATAATGAGGATGTGGGAAGGATTCACGGAACGGATGAAAATATCAGCATAGCCAATATCAATCGTTTGACCGACTTCTTCACAGCGCTGATAAAGGGGGTATAACATCCAGACTTCGGGCGGAATTGATGAGGAAATCCTGGACATTGGTAACAATGCTGTTGACACTGAGGCTTCCCCTGTCTCTTAATTTACCTACGGCAAATTCGGAAATATCCACCGTATAGAAATACACAGGTCTTAAGCGTCCGTCCCGCATTTGCCAGGAGGGAGTCATGTTTCCGGTGGCAATGGTATGAAGCTGGGTTGCCAGGGCGATAACAGTGGTAGCCTGTCGGATATATTTGCGCATGGCGTCCTGAGCCTCGTACACATTGGCGATAACACCGGGCAAGGGGCCGTCGTCACGGATGGAACCGGCCAGAACCAGAGGAACGCCGGAACGGATGCACGAGGCCACAATGCCGTTTTGCGAAGGGTTTTTATCGATAAAGCTTTCAATGGAGCCTTCCCTTATTACCCGGTTAATGGTCTCCAGATGATGGTAGTGCCCATTGTAGTAAAGCTCCTTGGTGTAAATGTCCTGGCCCAGTCCGGAATTAAAAAGTCCGGCCTCCAAATCGTGGGTGGCCAGGGCATTGCCTGCAAAAAGGGCATCGACATAGCCATGGCTGATAAGTCCCGACATGGCCCGCCTTGCGTCGTAGTCAAAGGCTACCGCAGGGCCCAGCACCCATACAATATTGCCGTGATCCCGGTCGTGGCGCAGAATTTCATAGAGCTGGTCATAGTCCCTGGAATAGGAGGATTCTCTGGTTTTTCCCGTGCGGAAGGCAAAGCTCTGTACCTTTCCCTGAGCGTCGGTTTCTTCAAAGGCCTCGTAATGGATATACACGCCGTTGGAAAGATCCTCCTTGCGTCCGAGTACAACCCGGTCGCCCTTTTTTACCCTTCTGGCTTCGGTGGCCACCGGCCCCTTTTCAGTGATGACCACGACGCAGTCCATTCTTGGCGCATCAATGAGCTTCCATTCCCCGTCAAGCTTAAAATATTCGGGATAAATAGTGGTGGCGTAAAATTCGTCCGGGAGGATACCATCGCCCAAAGCCTCCGCCGTCTTAACGCATGGAGCGGCCCGGAAGACTTCCCGAGTAAAATCGGGGCGAACATAGTCTGGCAGCTTAAACAATCAAATCAACCTCTTCTATCAGATTTTTGTCATGGATTAGTACCTTATGGTTGATAAGCGTCAATAAAAAACGATGTTTTTCATCGGCGCCGCTTATCCATTGGGTTGCGGGCATGGCCCGCTTTAGTATACAGCTTAAGCAAATGTCATTTTTATTTCCTTACCGGATACCGGCAATTAAGGCAGCAAGAACCTGAAAGTCATAATCGTCCCGGCACCGGAGCAGAGCCTTTATTTTGTTCAGGCGGTAGCGTATGGTGTTGGGATGCTGGAACAGCTTTTTTCCCGTATGCTCAATATGAAAGCGGCATTCGACATAGGTCAGAAGAGTTTTCATGAGCTGGCCGCTCTGAGGCCCTTCACCGGCCTGCAATATTTCGCACAGGCCTGTCAGGTAGTCACTTGCATAGCGGTTGTCCGAAAGGGAAAGCATGAGGCTGCTTAAATGAATATCCCCGTAGCGCGCTTCCTCAAGGCTTTCGCCAATACAGTACCGGTTGGCATAAAGGCAGCGCTGAATGGCAATATCCAGCTTTTTTGCAGGCAGCATCTCATCGTTGATCCCCGCAAAAAACAGGGTTTGATCAAGACCCAGCTCAATAAAGGTATCCCGCCATAGCTGGAGCACTTTAGGCTGCAAAAAGCCTTCCTTCGAAAAGCGAAGCAACAGAATTCCCTTTTTGTATTTCATGATAAAAAGGTCGTCGGCAAAAACAAGACTGTTTTTCTTAAGAAGGAGCTGGTTGAAATTGCGCTGTACGGACACCTCGTCCATACTCATTCTATAGGTTAAATAGGCAGTGGACAGATAATGCCGGGTTTCCTTGCCGCAATGGGCTAAAAGCTGATTCATGGCCTCTTCATTGGTATCCGTGCGCACAAAGCCGTCCACCAGGTTTTCATAATAGCTGTAATTGGCCGAAGAGCGCAGGTAGTCCACAATATTGAGGATGACATCCTCAATATAAATGGCATTAAAGAAGAAAACCGGCAGCCGGTGCGTTTCAGCAAGCTCGGTAACCTCCGGAGGCAGGCTGCTGAAGTAAATGGATTTAATGGCAATGGCCGAAACCCCTATGGCAATAAGCTGGGAGAAGGAGGAATAAATACGCTGGGGGTTATCCTTGGCGTAGAGAAGATTGGTTATGACAAAGTCTCCCGGATGAAAATCGGAGTAATTGCCTTCAAAGCCTTCATGGTCAAGAATAACCACATTGGTTATTGTGCGGTGAACGCCCTTGCCTCCGGCATACAGTGTAAATTTGGAAAAAAACTCAAATTGTTGAAGGGAAGCAACATCCAGCATTGTACTCCTCCGGGGGATTTTTGTGTATTATAACAAATTGGAGAGGGTTAAGTCAAAAAAATGTTAGATATTACCTTGATATTTGTATTTTCTACAAAGACTTCTGTGCCTTTTTGTACTGGCTGCTATAGCATGGTGAGTGAGAATCTGGTATAAATGAATCAAGCGAAGGAGCTGAAGCGGTATTCGTCGGTGTAGTCCTCAACCGATGTTTGTTGCCCCAGTTCTTTTTTTGTTGCAGAATACAAAAAGGAGAGGGAACCTATGAACCAGGAGATGCTGGAACTGACAAAAAAACTGGTGGAAATTCCAAGCGTGAACAATACTCCGGGAGAAGCTGAAATCGGGCGCTTCATAGAGAGCTATCTGCGTAGCCTGCCTTATTTTCAGGCGCACCCGGAGCGGGTTGTCGTACAGGAGCTTTCAAAGGATCCCTTAAAGCGGCGAAATGTGCTTGCACTGCTTCTGGGCGAGAAGGAGCCCAAAGCGGAAACCCTTTTATTCCATGGGCACACCGACACGGTGGGAACAGAGGACTATGGCGTCCTGGAGGATGTGGCCTTTTTACCTGACAGCCTGAGGGAGCGGCTTTCAAAGCTGGAGCTTTCCCAGGAGGTTCGAAGGGATTTGGAATCGGGAGAGTATCTCTTTGGCAGAGGGGCTTTAGATATGAAAAGCGGCATCGCTGTCTTTCTTGTATTATTAAAGGAGTATGCCCGGAGGGTGAAGGAGCTTTCCGGCAATTTGCTGGTTTCCTTTAACCCGGTGGAAGAAAATGCCCATACCGGCATCATTGAAGGCCTTTCCATATTAAAGGAGTTTAAGACCCGATACGGGCTCCATTATAAGCTGGCGGTAAACAATGATTATATCTGTCCCCTATATCAGGAGGATCCTCATCGTTACATCTATACGGGTGTGGTGGGGAAGGTGCTTCCCTGCTTCTATATTCAGGGCAGGGAAACCCATGTGGGACAGTGTTTTGAGGGCTTTGACGCCACTATGGCGGCGGCTGGGCTGGTTGAGGCCATCAATTACCGGACGGAATTCTGTGATGGCTATGAAGGCGAATACAGTCTCCCTCCCACCGTATTGAAGATGAAGGATTTAAAGCCCTGGTACAATGTTCAGACGGCGGATTCGGCCTTTGTGTACTTTAACCTTTTTGTGCACCATACATCCATGACGGATATCACCAAAAGGCTTAAGGCCGTCTGCTATGAGGTTATGGAAGGGGTAGGGGAGAAAATGAGCCGGCGTGGCAGGGCGTATCTGAACCTTACCGGGCAATGGGCAAAGGAGCCGGATTACAGCTTTCTTGCTTTTACCTATGAAGAGCTGTTGGCTGTGGCACAAGAGAAAAACTCTAAAATTGGGGAATGCCTGGCAGCCTACACCGGGGAGCTCTTAGCCGGGGGGGAGGATAAGCGAGAGATTCCCATGAAGCTTATCCGTCTTTTATTAAGGGAGGCAGGCATTATGAAGCCCGCCATTGTGTTGTTTTACGCGGCACCCTATTGCCCTCATAATACCCTTGCGGAAAAGGACCAAAGCCTTACGGATACCCTTGAAGCCATTACGGAAAAGGTAGAAAGGGCCAGCCAAACGGACTATAGAATCCTGCGTTTTTTTCCCAGCCTTTCCGATTCAAGCTATTTAAGAATTGACGATTCGGAAGAATCGCTGAAGTGCCTATTTGGAAACTTTCCGCAGCAGGAGCAATTATACCCTTTACCTGTGGAGGCCATACGAGAGCTTGATATTCCGGCAGTGAATTTCGGTTGTTATGGAAAGGATGCTCATAAATGGACGGAAAGAGTTAATCTTTCCTATTCCTTTGGAGTCCTGCCGGAGCTCATTAAGGAAACGGTCCGTTCTTTTCTCGGGAGTTAAGAGGACGGAAGGGCTTAAGCCTGAAGAGAATAACCCGGATAATGACATGCAGTGTGCATAAAGGAGGATCTTGATGTTTGTAAAAAACGGAACGGGAGAGCTGAAGCGGGTCTTAGTGTCCCGGCCAACCTATTTGAAGCCTGCACCCATTAATGAAATCGCCAAGGTGTGGCAAAATACCACTTTGGATACGGCAAGGATGGAGGAAGAGCACCGGCTTCTTGTAAAGGCCTACGAGGCTAACGGGGTGGCCGTGGAATATCTGGAACCGGCCGAGAACAGGCCCAATGCCGTCTTTTCCAGGGACTTTGGCGCATGTGTCCGGGAGGGCTATATTCTTGGCCGTTTTAAGCTTCCTCTGAGGCAATTTGAGCATGTGGACTATGAGCGGCGGATGGCTGAGTTGGGAGTACCCTGTGTTGCTTTTTTAAGGGAAGGGTATTTTGAGGGCGGCGACTTTATGTTTATGGATGAAACCCATCTTCTTATAGGTATGGCGGATCGCACCGACGAAAAAGGCCTGGAGGAGCTGCGCCAAGGGCTGAACGTCTATGGCTACCAAGTAATCGGGGTAGCACTTAGACCCCAATACCTGCATCTGGATATGTGCTTCAATCTGGTGGACGATCATTTGGCGGTGGCTTATCCGGGGGCTTTGTCAGAGGAAGCTCTGGCGTTAATTCAAAAGCTGGAGATTGAGATTCTGGATGTGGAGGAGGACAGCATTTTTAGCCATGGCTGCAACCTTCAGAGCCTGGGGAGCAAGCGGGTGCTTTCCCTCAAAAAGAATGCCCGGGTAAATGAAAGGCTGGCTCAAAAAGGCATGAAGGTCATAGAGCTGGACATCACCGAGATTCTTAAAGCCGGAGGAGGGCCTCACTGCATGACCTTTCCTCTTGAAAGAGGCTAAACAATAGCTAAAAGGATTCAAAAGAACGTAAAGGAGAATGAACATGAGCTACTTTTTATGTGACGAATTCAAGGATATGGAGCCCTATATTCCCGGCGAACAGCCCAGGGACAGAGCTTATATAAAGCTTAATGCCAACGAGTCGTCACTGCCCCCGTCACCGAAGGTGCTGGAGGCCGTTTCAAAAAGCAGCATGCTTAAAATGGGCTTTTACTCCGATCCCCATTGCCTGAAGCTTAGGGAGGCCATTGCCGAGGTATGCGGAGTGGTGCCCGAGCAGGTGTTTGTGGGAAATGGGGCCGACGAGGTTCTCGGCTTTTGCTTCATGAGCTTTTTTTCACCCAGGATGAAGCTGTGCTTTCCGGATATCACCTATGATTTTTACCGGACTTACGCAAAAACCAATCGCATTGATTTTGAGCGGATACCTCTGGATGAAAATTTTGATATAAAGGTGGAGGACTATATCCGCACCGACAGGGATATTGTCCTTGCCAACCCCAATAATCCCACGGGAAAGGTTCTGAAGGTGGAGGAAATTGAGAGGATTGTGGCAGCCAAGCCAAAACGCATGGTTATTGTGGATGAGGCCTATATTGACTACGGCAATGCATCCTGCATTCCCCTTGTAGCCCAATACCCCAACCTGGTGGTGGTACAAACCTTCTCCAAGTCCAGAAACCTGGCTGGGGCCCGTATTGGCTTTGCTGTTTCTTCCAGGGAAATTATTGAGGATATGTCGAAAATCAAATTTGCTTTTAATCCCTTCAATATGAGTGAATTTGCTATCCGGGCGGGGGCCGCGGCCGTACTGGATACAAAGTATCTGGAAAAATGCGTAAGCTCAGTTGTCCATACAAGGGAAAGGACCAGGGAAAGCCTTGAGAAAATGGGTTTTAGGGTTCCCAAGTCCCATACCAATTTTCTTTTGGCATCCCATCCGGCCATCTATGCGGGAGATCTTGCAAAACGGCTTAAGGAAAAAGGCGTTTTAATCCGGCATTATGACGAGGACCGGATAAGGGAATTTATCCGTGTGACCATTGGAACTGAAACGGAAATGGCATCCGTTGTGGACACACTTAAGGAGATAATGGGGGAATTGGGCTATGAAGATTATCATCAGTGATTATCCCGGTGTGATGGAAACCGACTACAGCCTCACCCGGGAAGCTGTCTTATCGGTTCTGCCTCAGGCCCGTATTGAGATCCTTCCCTATAGCGAGGACCCCATCTTTTACAAGGCTCTTTCAGGTGCGGAAGGCCTGATAACCGCCTTTCTTCCCCTGGATGAGCGGTTTTTCAGCAAGGCCCGAAGGCTCCGGTGCGTCTCTATAAGTGCCGCCGGATACGGCAATGTGGATTTGAAATCAGCCCAAAGGCATGGGGTAGCAATATGCCATATTGAGGAATACTGTACCCGGGAGGTGGCGGAGCATACTCTGTCCCTTATCCTTGCCCTGAACCGGAACCTTAAGTACTATACCCGTAAAATTGAAAAGGATCATGAATGGAAGTTCCACACCGTTGACGGCGGCAGGCCCATTTCACAACAGACTCTTTCCATATTTGGCTTTGGCAGGATAGGCAGAATGGTAGCCGAATATGCAAGGGCTTTAGGCATGGAGGTTTTGGCGGTGGCTCCCGGCCTTAAGGCTGAGGAGGCCCTTCGGCTGGGTGTACGGCCTGTGACGGTGGAGGAAGCCCTTCGTAAGGGGGATGTCATTACAAATCACATGAACCTGAAGCCTGAAAATGTTCGATTTTTCAATAGAGAGGCGTTCTCAAAAATGGAGCGCTCACCCTTGTTTATCAATACGGGACGGGGCGGCAGCGTTGACGAGGAAGCCCTCTGTGAGGCCCTTGATACGGGGAAAATACGGGGAGCGGGACTGGATGTGCTGACGGATGAGGATCCCAGTCTTGAAGGCCATCCTCTCCTTGGCAGGGATAATGTTGTGATTACGCCCCACAGTGCTTTTTACTCCTCGGAATCCATGGAGAAGCTTCAAATTATCAGCGGCTCCAATTTGGCTTTTTGTCTCAAGGGAGAGATGGAAAAGGTGAGAAAGCCGGTGAGCGGCTGAGAATGCGGATAGTAGCAATGTCGTTTAAGCTTTGAAACAAAAGTTCGGGGGCATTGAAACCAAATGGCTGCCAAAATACCAGAAGCCGTTTGCCCGTTTATGCCAGAGGCCGCATATCCTCAGCCGTGTCCTTCTCGAAAAGAAGCCTGAGATTCCGTGTCAGTACTCCAGTACTGTAATAGCCGTCCAGATTCAGCCGGTCAAGCTTTGTACGGAGGCCTTCCGGAAGGGAATCCAACGAGGCTTCCTTAATAAGCCAATGGGTGTCCTCCTCTGTAAAAGGTGTGTCCCAGGAGACCGGTTCAAGACGGCTTTTGTTTTTGGGACATGCCGCCTGGCAACGAAGACAGCCCACCACCGCATGATTTAAGCTCGTATCCAGCCAATTGGGAAAAGGGCCGGGATCCTCATTTGAATAGGTAAGACAGGTGAGGGGCTCAATGAGCTTGCGTTCCTTTGATATGGAACCGGTGGGGCAGGCTTTAAGACATGCAAGACAATTGTCGCACTGGGGCATGCGACGGCTTTCCGGAAGCAGTGCCTCCCCGGCGGGTAGATCGGAAACCCAGGCTGCAAGCCTGTTGAGACTTCCCATACCCTCCACATAGGAGATATTGTTCCTGCCATACCAGCTTAGTCCACTTCGAACAGCTAGAAGCTTTAATGGCAGGGAGGCCCTGGTAAGGGTGCAGTTTTCCTCATGAAGGAAGCTTCTAAGCTTCTCCTCCATAAGATCATCCGCCCCCTGGGATATGTAGCCGGGAGGGTAAAGGGTATGACGGGCTTTTCCCATCCAATAAAAGCTTAGGCTGACAATGGGCTGGGGAAAGGCAATAAGGATGATGGAACGAGCTTTTGGAAACCTTTCGGAGTAGTCGAATATAAAGCGCGGCAGGTAATTTTCATAAAAGCCCGGATTAATTTGCCCATCGTTATAGAGCCGTACAAGCTCTTTCTTAAGTTCCGGCAGCTCCTGGTGGGCTATGATTCTGCCTTTACAGCCATTTTGATCCAATAATTCTAAAAGCCTTTCAGTTACGGTATTCATGTTGAAACCTCCTGTACTTGCTTTGTGAAATGGGGGTATAATCAAAATAGAAGCAGGCTGTAACTATCAAATGTATATACGATAGTTACTTGCTGACTTCACGATAGCATGACGCGGTGTAACTGTCAATATGTAATTTGGAGGTTACGAGTTGAATTTGCTGGCACTGGACTTCATTAATACCTCATGGTGTATTACCCACTCGCCCTATATGGATACGCTGAAAGAACCGGAGCGATTAACGGCGTTCCTTAAAAAGCGGGATCTTTTACCTGACTCTGCGGCGGATGCCGGAGCAGTGGAAAGCCTTTTGCGCTTGAGGGATTTTTTAACCGACGCCCTTTTGCAGGTTATTGAGACACAAGCCCTTTCTGAGGCCGCCCAAAAAGAGCTTAACCGGTATTTTAGCCTTTCATCCTTGGTGAGGGTATTAGATAAAACAGAGAATGAGCCTTCCGTCTCCCTGCAGCCGCTCACAAAGGACTGGAACTGGGTACAGTCGGAAATAAGCGCCTCCTTTGCACATCTGGCAATTCAGGAGAAAGAGCGTCTGCGTGTATGTGAAAACCCCGAATGCCGCTGGTATTTCCATGATGAAACCCGTAATCGCAATAAACGGTGCTGTGATGAAACCTGTGCAAGCCTGGTAAAGGTCCGAAGATACCGGGCAAGGCAAAAGAAGGAACAAAAATGAACAGGTTTATGGATTGCAACCTGTTCCGGTAATTAATATACTATTGTTTATACCAGGCACTTATGAAGTGCCTGACATTTTTGTGATTATTGGGGGTCCTATGCAATACAAAAAGTACGGTAAAACAGGCAAGGAAATCTCGGTTATCGGTTTTGGCGGTATGCGTTTTCCAAAAGTCAACGACAGCTACGACTACGACAAATGCGCCGAGCTTGCCGTAAAGGCCAGTGAGCTGGGGGTCAATTACTTCGACACGGCGCCCTATTACAACAACGACAACAGCGAATTCATTATGGGCCATGCCTTTAAGCAGATGAAAAAGCCCTTCTATGTATCCACCAAGAGCAGCGAGACGGAAGGTGCCAAGCTGAGAGAACAGCTGGAAACCTCTCTGAAGCGTCTGAATCTGGAAAAGATTAATTTCTACCATATTTGGTGCATACTGGACCTGGAGGATTACAAATCCCGCATGGTAAAAGGCGGAGCCTATGAAGCTGCGCTCAAGGCCAAGGAAGAGGGCCTTATTGAGCATCTTGTCTTTTCAACCCACTGTACCGGCGATGAAATTGAAACCATAGTTAATGAAGGATGCTTTGAGGGCATGACCATCGGTTACAATATCCTCAATTTTCCTTTCCGTCAAAAAGGCCTGAAGGCTGCTTATGAAAAGGGTCTTGGGGTAGCTACCATGAACCCTTTGGGCGGAGGGATTATTCCCCAGAAGGCAGACTATTTCGATTTTATCCGAAGCGGAGATGATGCCAATGTGGTGGATGCCGCACTTCGGTTTAATGCCTCCCATGACGAAATAACCACAGTCCTGGCAGGTATGGGCAGCATGGAAGAGGTTTTGCAGGACTGTCAGGTGGGTGACAGGCTTCAAAAGCTGAGCCGGGATAAGCTCAATGAAATTGAAAGCAGGCTCTATAGCGGCATGGACAAGCTATGTACGGGATGTCGTTATTGTGAGTACTGTCCTGCGGATATCCAGGTATCCAAGTTTATGCTGTCCTACAATCACCACATTCTAGGCAATACCAAAGAGGTTACCAGCTATATTAAATGGCATTGGGACTTGAAGCCGGAGGATGCGGAAAAATGCATAGAATGCGGCCTTTGCGAAAGCAAATGCACCCAGCATTTGCCCGTTATCGATAGGCTCAGGGAGATTACGGCTTTTAACCAAAGCTCTCAAAAAAGCTGAGTAAGCCGGCTACTTGCCGTTCCTTTCTCCGCCGTTGCTGCGAATGACGTCCAGGTAATTGTACAGGGTAAATTTGGATATCTGCAGGAATTCACAGATGCGTTCATTGGATTTGCTGATGAGAAAAGCGCCTTTCTTATCAAGAAATTCAAGGAACTGCATCTTGTTTTCCCTGTTCATTTCCGAAGGCTGCTTGCCGATTAGCTGAACGCCTTCATTGCACAGGTATTCAAGGATCTGGGAAACATCGTCCACAAATATTTCCTTGCTCCCTTCCGGTGAGGTCTGAGCTTGGCTTGCGATATCGTACTGATTGTATTCTTTAAGATACTGCTCGAACTTAACGGTATCCGTAATATCCAGATTAATGCAAAGGGAGCCGATAACCCGGCTGGTGTCATCCCTGAAGTAGATGGAGGACGAACGGAAAATCTTTCCTTCTCTGGTGTGGTTGACATAATTGTACCGGTTCCCGTCCTTATCGTTTCCGCTAAGCACCTCCAAACCAAGATTGCTTCCGCTGCCTCCTATTTTTCGCCCGGTAACATGACCGTTGCGTATATCTACAATAGTGTGATTATAGTCCCTGGTCATATCATGAAGAACGATTTCACAACGGCTCCCAAACTGCTGCTCCAGCATATCCATTATGCTTTTTAATAAATCCATCTGTTCGTATATCGAGTTCAAGATAGGACCTCCCGTCTAACTTTTTGTTTGAATAAGAAAACGACTTCATTTTATCATTGTTGGAAAAAAAGAAAAGCTCTATAAAAGGAACTTTGATCCGGAATAAAAAACGAGGGCGCTATGGAGTAAACCTGCTCCAGCGCTCAATTAAGTTAAATACCGAAATTAAGAAGTTGATTTTGCTTAGAGCCAAATAAGCCGGTCGCTCAGGACCGGCTTATTATAAAGCAGAGGGGCCCTTATTTATAAACCTTGTCGTAAGCGTTCTGCAAAAGCTCCAGGTAATCATTGAGCTTAAGTGCGTTGTATTCGGACACGAAAGCGTCCCAGTCGGTGTCGAGGCTCTTATGGCCTGCAAGGAAAGCTGAAATCATTTCGTTGGTATAGGAATTAATTGCCGTTTTCATTTCCGCAAGCTTGGTGGACTCGTCAAGGCCAAGAACCATAATGGGGAAGGTCTGATACTTGGCATAGGGGAAGTAGTATTTGGAAGCCGCTTCGTACAGGCGAACCTCCGAATTGTCATCCCCAACGGCGGCCTGGCCCAGGCGGAAGGTGCTTGTACGGTTGGCAAGGGCGATATTTGGAACGGCTATGTTCTGAACGGTGGTGGCATCGGTGTTGTTTACGGCTTCCTTGACCACATAAAGCGCCTGCTCGCCGTTTATGCCAAGCACGCCGCTTTCGGCCTTGGTCCAGCCCTCGCCTTCAGGACCCCAGGAGGAGCGGTAGGTGGCTTCCTCTCCAAATTGAACGTCGGCCCAGCGGTAAAGAATTTCAGGATTGGCGGCCTTGTCCGTAATAACAAACTGGCCGGGGATAATGCCCGTTGCGCGCACATAGGCGTTTCTCACGCCATCGGGGCCTTCCAGGGGACTCAGTCCGATATATTCCTCATCGTTGGCGGCGATAATGTTCCAGTAGGCCATGCCGGTGGCTACGCCCACGGTGGAGACATCTCCGCCTGTGATAACATGGGCTTCCTCTTCCGTCAGAGTAAGTGAAACGGGATCCAGAAGCTCTTCCTCCATCAGGCTGCGTATGAATTTAAGGCCTTCTCTGAACTCGTTGGTATTTGCGACAAAATTGACCTTGCCGTCAACCACGGAAAGCCTGTCGGTATAATCGTTATAAATGAAGGAGCCCAGCAAAAAATCGTAGCTGCTGGCGCGCCACATGTTGCTGATACCCAGCATGGGAATTTCATCATTGGGATCTCCGTTGCCGTTTGCGTCCTGCTCCTTGAAGGCCCGAAGCACCTTGACAAAATCCTCCGTGGTTTCGGGATAGTCCAGCTTGAGGTTGTCAAGCCAGGTCTTATTGATCCAGGCGCGGCCGCAGTACAGGCAATGATAGCATTCGTTCACGCCTGCAAGAGCGTAAATGGCTCCGTCGGGAGCGGTGATGGAGCCGGGGAGAAGATTGTTGGCTTCATAGGCCTTGGGGATTTCAACGCCATATTGATTGATGAGAGGCGCCAGGTTTACAAATACGTTTTCGCTTCCGTATTTAACCTGAGTGGCGGAATCAATGTTGCAGGAGAGATAGGCGTCGGGATAGGAATAGGAGGCCAGAGAAAGATTGACCTTCTCAGCCAGGGCAGCTTCCGGTACGGCTTCATACTCAATATGGACATTGGTAAGCTCCTCGAGCCACTGGCTGTAAGCGTTGGTCTGAATGTCAAGAATATAGCTGGTTTGAGGTACCATGACAGTGTAGGTCACCTTGTCGTTTACAATGGGAAATTGACCGTTTGGCGTCATGATACTGCTGTCCCCTCCATCGCTTTGGGAGGCTGTGGGGGTAACGCTCCCTGAAGGGGTAGACGATCCGCCGCAGCCGGCAAGGGAGGAAATCGTGAGTATACCGCATAAAACGAGTAATGACAGGCGTTTCATAGTATTCATCCTTTCTTATATGTTTTGCCACACAACGGAGCCGCCCGTAATCCAATGTCCCGGGTTAATCGGAAAAGGGAGCCGCGAGGATGGTCAGCTAACATGAGCCGTACCCTTATCACCCTTTCAAAGCGCCTATCATGACGCCTTTTACAAAGTGCTTCTGAATAAAGGGATAAAGAACAAGCATCGGAAGGCTTGCCACAACGATAAGCGAATACTTCATAAGATTGTTCAGCCCCTGGCGCATCAGAACCTTGTCCACATCCACCATGCTGGATTGATCCTCCTGGGGCACAATGATGAGGCTGCGAAGAATAACCTGCAAAGGAAACTTGTCCTTGTCCTTCAGGTAGATCAACGCGGAAAAATAAGAGTTCCAGTGACCTACAGCGTAATACATGACTAAAACCGCAAGGATGGGCTTGGCCAGAGGAAGAAGAATGCTCAGGATATAGCGGATATCGGAACAGCCGTCAATGGTAGCGGATTCGTATAAATCATAGGGTATGGAATTCTGGAAATAGGTACGGGCGATAATGACGTTGTAGATGCTTACCACCGACGGCAGGATAAGCGCCCAGACCGTATTGTACAAATGAAGCCTGTTTACAAGGATAAAGGTTGGAACCAGCCCGCCGTTAAAGAGCATGGTGAAGGTGATTATACCCGTAAAAAGCTTTCTTCCCGCAAAGGTTTTCACCGACAGGGGATAGGCCAGCATGACGGTAAGAAGTACGTTGACGGAGGTCCCCAGCACGGTGAGCTTAATGGAATTCCAGTATCCCAGAAGGACGGAGGGGTTTTTAAATACCGTGGTATACCCTACCAGGGAAAATTCTACGGGAAACAGCCACACCTTGCCGGTTGTTACGGCCTGGGGGGAGCTGAAGGAAGAGCTGACTACAAAAATCAGGGGGTACAATATCACAAGGGTAATAAAAATCAGAAAGGTATAATTGATTATAAGAAAGATTCTGTCGCCAAAACTGTTTTTAACGCGTACCGTTTTTTTCATGAAGCATCTCCTTTCCTTACCACAGTGACGTATCGCCCACGCGCTTGGCCAGTGCGTTAACCGAGGCGATGATAATGAGGTTTACCACCGAGTTGAACAGGCCCACGGCGGTGGAAAGGCTGTATTGCGCCTGAACCAGTCCTATCCGGTAAACGTATGTGGATATAACGTCCGATGCCGAGAGATTCAAATCGTTTTGCATAAGAAGAATTTTTTCATAGCCCACATTCATTAAGGAGCCGGTATTGAGAATAAGCGTGATAATAATGGTGGGCATAATGCCCGGAATGTCGATATGCCATATACGTTTCACCCGTGAAGCGCCGTCAATCATGGCCGCTTCATGCAGGGAGGGGCTTACCCCCGAGAGTGCCGCCAGGTAAAGAACGGAATTGTAGCCCATGCTCTGCCAGATTCCGGACCACACATAAAGGGATTTGAATTTGGACGGATCCGCGAAAAAGTTAATGCGCTGGCCTCCGAAGGCGGCGATAACATTATTAACGATCCCCGTTTTGGAGGAAAGCATAAGGTACATCATGGATACAACGACGACGGTTGAAATAAAATGGGGAGCGTAGGTAATCATCTGAACGGATTTTTTAAGCCTTTTGGCTCCGCATTCGTTAAGTGAAAGAGCTAAAAGAATGGGGATGGGAAAGCTTGCTATCAACGCATAAATGCTGATTCCCAGCGTATTGCCCAAAAGGCGGGTAAACTGGCGGGTTCTGAAAAACGATTCGAAATACTTGAGGCCGACCCAGGGGCTTCCCAGTATGCCTTTGGTGGCTATGTAATCACGAAAAGCAATTTGAACGCCATACATTGGTAAATAGGAAAAAATAACAATAAATACAAGAGGGATGGAAATAACCAGATACAACTGCCAGTGCCGCTTCATTTGCTTTCCAAGGGAAGAGCCATAGCGGGGGGGAACGATTATTTTCATAGGTGCCACTCTCCATGATTTTGTGAATGATAAAATTATTACATATATTCTGAACGATGTAAACAATTTGTTATATTTTTAATAAAAATATTTTTAATTTTGCTTGTTATTTGTTACAATTCTAACTAAAAGACATTTCGCGTAATAAACCGAAAAGTTTTATCAAAGGCCTATATAGCGCGGAGTAAGATAGAAAGAATAAGATAAGACAACTAACGGGAACTTTTAAAATCAGAAGATGTCTTATGAAAAACTATTTGATTTTTCAATGAATAATACTATAATTATAGACAGAAAATCAAACTAAAAGTTATATTTCTGTCTGAGTTCCTTGTGAACAGACTATTTTTTACTTTTGAAAGGATGACCGGCATGTTAATTGAAGAAAAGCTGAAAAACAGGGGCTTCATACTTCCGCAGCCGCCTAAGTCAGGCGGCATTTATACACCCATAAGAGAATTTGGAGGTCATTTTGCTTACGCATCCGGCTTTGGGCCCGCCAATGCGGACAAAGCCATACTCCTGGGCAAGCTGGGAGGGGAACTGTCCGTTGAGGAAGGCCGGGAGATGGCCCGGTATTGTATACTGAATATGCTTGCGGCATTTAAGCATACATACGGCGATTTTGAGCGCATTAAACGCTTTGTCAAGCTTCTGGTTTTTGTTTCCTCGGAAAACACCTTTTATGAGCAGCCTGAGGTTGCTAACGGAGCAAGCGGCCTTATTACCGAGCTTTTTGGTGAGGAAGCGGGCCTTGCCGCCCGCTCCGCCATCGGAGTAAATGTTCTTCCGGGTAATATCCCCGTCGAGATAGAAGCGCTTATTGAGCTAAAGGGCTAAGCGCCGGTTAATGAAGCAGGAGGATTTATGAACAATCAAAGCCATTTGATTCCCATTCCGGGTCAAGGGGTTTCCCCGGCAGTGGACGAATCCGTTACCATGGATAATACGGTAGAGGGGAAGGAGGCCTTTTTCACAAAAAACAGCCGGGAAAATTTGGAGTGGCTGAAGGACGCGGGCTTCGGCCTTTTCATTCACTGGTCCTTGGACGTCCAGCTGGGCTGTGTAATCAGCCATTCCCTTGTAGGCGCATCGGACGATTATGTTGACCGTTATTATAAGGAACTGCCGAAAACCTTAAATCCGGGACACTGGGACTTTGACCGTTTGGCGGAGCTCGCCCGCCTGGCGGGAATGCGCTATGCCGTATTTACCACGAAGCACCACAACGGCTTCTGCCTTTGGGATACCAAGACAACGGATTTTAATATTAGGAATACCCCCTATGGCAAGGATCTTGTGAGGCAATATGTACAAGCCTTCCGGCGGCAGGGCCTTAAGGTGGGCTTTTACTTTTCGCCGGAGGATTTCTGCTATCTGAGAAAGACGGGGCAGACTATAACACGTACCCCGAAGCAGCCTTATACGCCCCCTGTCAGAGAAGGCTATGAAAATCTCCTTAACGCTCAGATGACCGAGCTTATGACCCTGTTCGGAACCGTAGACATTTTATTTTTCGACGGCGGAGAAACCATGTATAATGAAAACGGTGAGAGCCTCCAGCAGCTTTGCATGAAAAAAGCCTGGGAGCTTCAGCCCAACGTGCTGGTTACCCGGGGAGCCATTCCCACCCCCGAACAGCAGCTTCCCGGCGTTGGCGCCGAGGTTGCCTGGGAGGGCTGCATTACCTTGGGAACCGCCTGGCAGTATCAGCCCACCAATGAAAAATATAAAACCGGCAATCATGTAATCCGTCTTCTTATGGAAACACGGGCCAAGGGCGGGAGCCTTCTTCTGAATATCGCTCCGGATTCGGACGGCACACTGTGCCGCCAGCATGAGGGCGTTTTGAGAGAGGTGGCTCTGTGGCATTTTATTAATCAGGAGGCCGTGCATCATGTGCGTCCCTGGACCCTGACCAACGAGGATTCCATCTGGCTTCTCCGCTCAAAGGAGGCTGACACCGTCTATGCCGTGCTTTTTGATGTGGCGGAATGGAGCCGGGGGGTGCGTAAGGAATTTCTTATTAAGTCCGTAAAGGCTTCGCCCGGTACTGTGGTTGAGGTGCTGGGCCAATCCGGAGAGCTGACCGAATACCGGCCGGATCTGGACGTCCATACCTATTGGGAGCAAAGAGAAGAGGGCCTTTACATATCCGCCGTGCATGCCCAGAGGATTTATTGCGGCATACAGTGGCCCAATCCCCTGGTTTTAAAAATAACCCATGCCGTACCCGCTTATGAGCCGATGTCGGTTCAAACCTATCATGAGGGCTTAAGCCGTAATGGGGAGGCTATGGTTTTTGCCGCACGGGTGGATTCCATGGGAAGCTTTGAAAGCGCCGGGCTGTCCTTTGAATACCGGGTTTATCCGGGCTTTGCCCTCTCCTCCTATGAAAGCGGATGGCAGTCTGTGGAAGGGATAACCGTAACCTCTCCCGGAAAATACACCTGCGCTGTTCCGGGCCTTTCTTCCGGCATAACCTATCAATACCGGGCCGTTCTTGGCAACAGCATGAACCGGATGCGGGGAGAAATGCATTTGTTTGTCATGGACTAAAGCGGGTTATTGCCCGCAGCCTAATAGATACGAATCGCCGATGAATAACTTGCTTTTTTATTGACGTTTTAAAGCTAAGGCACTAATGAAATAAAAAGCGTGCGAGGTGAAAAACGATGTACGATGATTTACCCACGCCGGCGGTGGTTATTGAGCTGGACGCGATGGAAAACAACATCCGAGCCCTGGTGGAGAGGGCCGGCAAATACGGCATTGCCCACCGGCCCCATATCAAGACCCACCGCAGCACGGAGCTGGCCCGCCTGCAGCTTTCAATGGGAGCCCGCGGCATTACCTGCGCCAAGCTGGGCGAGGCCGAGGTGATGGCGGAAAAGGGAATAAAGGATATTTTTATTTGTTACCCGATTATCGGAGAGGATAAGCTGTCCCGGCTGGGAAGGCTCTTGCCCAAGGCGCGGATTTCCACATTGATCAACAGTGTGGAGGGTGCTGAGGGCCTGTCCCGCCTCGGAGCAGCTGTGGGAATAGGTATTCCTGTGCTTATTGATCTGGACGGCGGCTTGAAGCGGGGCGGACTTCAGCCGGGAAAACCGGCCCTGGACTTTGCCGTTAAGGTGGGAAAGCTTCCCGGTATTCACATTGAAGGCCTTATGTATTACGACGGCCTGATTTATGGGCAAAAGGATATGGAGGGGTTCAGGCAGGCGGCGCTAAGGGAGCGGGATGCGCTTAAAGCTACGGCGGCGCTCCTTGATGCCGCAGGCTTCCGGATGCGGGTGCTTTCGGGAGGTACTTCCTTTTCAGGAAAGCTGCCCCAGTATCTTGACGGCATAACAGAAGTCCGCTCCGGTCATTACATCTTTAACGATTGCGGGCAGCTTTTTTCAGGCTTTGCCCGGGAGGAGGACTGCGCCTTAAGGGTCGTGGCCTCGGTGGTAAGCCTTCCCGACGATTGTCACGCCATACTGGACGCGGGCACTAAAGCGCTGACAAGCGATCTCTGCGGGCGGCACAAGGGCTTCGGCTATGTTGTCTCCCGCCCCGACTGGACCCTTACGGCTCTCAATGAAGAACACGGCTTTCTCGAGTCGCCGGGGCCCCACAAGCTTAAAATTGGAGAAAAGCTGGCGATTATACCCAATCATGCCTGCGTGGTTTGTAATCTTACAGACAATGCCTGGGGCCTGCGGGACGGCAGGCTGGATCATCTTATTGCCATTGACGCCCGGGGCCGCAGCGTATAGGCCGGTCAGGAGGAAGGTGCTATGTCGTCACTTCTCATAAAAAACGGTATGCTCTATGACGGTCTGGGCGGAGAAGGTTTTCCGGCTGATCTTTTTATCGTCGGCGATCGTATTAAGGGGATCGGGAAAATCGATGCCCAGGCGGATGAAATTATCGACGCAGGGGGAAAGGTGGTCTGCCCGGGCTTTGTGGACATTCACAGGCATTGCGACGCCAAATTCCTTCAAAACAACGATTTTGGAGATACTGAGCTGGCTCAGGGCATTACCACCGTTGTGGCGGGAAATTGCGGGATGTCCCTGACCCCATCCCCCAAGGACGCCGCCGGAGCAAAGGAAATGTATGATTTTATGGAGCCGGTGCTGGGCTCCGGAGCAAGAGCGCTGGCTCTTTCCTCTTATCCCGGTTACCTGGACAGGCTGGACAGGGCTTCTCTGCCCTTCAATACGGCCTCCATGATAGGTACGGGCTCGGTAAGAATAACCGTCAAGGGATTTTCCGACACCCCCTTTGCCCCGGATGAGCTAAAGGCGGCGGAAAGGCTTGTGGAGGAAGCCCTTGAGGCGGGAGCGGCGGGCGTTTCCACAGGTATCATGTACCTGCCCGAATGCTACGGAACCGTGGGGGAATATGTGGGAATGCTGAAGCCCGCAGGCCGGATGAACAGGGTGGTTGCCTCCCATATCCGGGGAGAAGGCGATTCCCTTGTTTCCAGTGTGAACGAAATTCTGGCTATTGGAGCCGGAGCGGGCTGCCCGGTGGAAATCAGCCATTTTAAAGCCTGCGGAATTGACAACTGGCGCAGATCCATCCACGAGGCGATAAACCTTATTGAAAAGGCCAGGAGTGAAGGACAGGATGTTACCTGCGACTTCTATCCCTACGAAGGAGGCTCCACGGCCCTGACCACCATGCTTCCGCCTGCCTTCCTGGCAGGAAGCCTTACCGCCGCGCTTAAGCGGCTTGGAACGCAGGAGGGGGTTGAAGCTTTCCGCCGGGCCAGCCGGCGCAGCTACACCGACTGGGATAATTATGGCGTAACCCTTGGCTGGGATCGTATTCTTATAAGCAGCGTTTTCCGGGAAAGAAACAGGAAGTTCTTAGGGCTAACCGTAGCGGAAGCCTCCCGCCGCTTTGGCTTTGAGGACGCGGAGGCCTGCGCAGCCTATCTTATGCACGACGAGGAAGGGAAAACGGCCATCATTAATTTCAGTATGTGCCAGGACGATATTGACGCCGTTGCCCGTCTGCCTTATTCCATTATCATTTCGGACGCCATCTACGCGGATACGGATACCCCCCATCCCCGGATGTACGGCGCTTTTCCCAAAATAATACGGCAGTATGTCAATGAGAGGGGTGTCCTGTCTTTGGGCCAGGCCATACGCAAAATGACGGCGCTTCCCGCCAAGCGCATGAAGCTTAAGGACCGGGGCGTCCTTGCCGTGGGAGCTTATGCCGACGTTATTATGTTTGATCCGGAGCGCTTTCGTGACAACGCCACCTTTACTGATCCGGCCCGGCTTTCGGAGGGCCTTTCACTTTCCGTCATCAACGGAAGGGTAGTCTGGCGGGACGGAAGACGGGAGGCCCGGGGAGCGGGCCGTAACCTCCGGATTTTCCCATAAACAGTCAAGGCCGCCACCCAGATGGTGGCCTTGACTTACCTATGCGGCAGGGCCGGTACTGGCTGCTGGAGCGGCACTGGCGGCGGCAGGGGGTATCGTCCGCACCGTCTCCTCCTATATGTCGATTTCCCTCATGCGCTCCAGTACCCGTTCTGTTCTTGTCTCCATATCCTTTCCGCTGAACTTATGCAGCGGCAGTTCAGAAACGATGTTGCCGTCTTTGGTGAAAAGCACCCTGTCGGCCCTGGCGGCGACCTTTGCGTCGTGGGTCACAACAAGGATCGCGGTGCCCTCCTTGTTGATGTCCCCAAGCAGTCCCATGATTTCCTCCGCCGATTTTGAATTAAGCGCGCCGGTGGGTTCGTCGGCAAAGAGAATCTCCGGATCGTTTATCAGGGCGCGGCAGATACCGGCACGCTGGAGCTGCCCGCCCGAAACCTCCGTGGTATTCCTGTTATCAAGACCATCAATGCCTGTTTTCTTCATCAGGGCCTTGGCCTTTTGTATGAGCTTGACCGTGGCCTTTTTGCCGTCCCGCGTAGCCGGAAGGATGATATTGTCCAAGAGGTTGAGGTTCTTTAGCATGGTGGGCTGTTGAAAGATGAAGCCCATCTTTGTCCGGCGTACATCCGCAAGCTCGTTTTCGCGGAGTTCCGACAGTTCGGTATCTCTAAACTTCACCGAGCCGCTTGTGATACCGTCCATGCCGGAAAGCGCGTACAGCAGCGTGGTTTTCCCTGATCCGGAAGGCCCCATCACGGCGACGAACTCGCCTCTTTTAATTTCCGCGCTCACTTCGTTCAGTGCCCTGGCCTGTTCCGCGCCGGTACCAAAGGTTTTCACTATGCTTTTTCCAGTAACGATGTTTTCCATGCCCTACGCCTCCTTAATGTGTTCTGATATTGTCAATCGACGTATATCCGATACGCCGAGCACCGTGGCAATTATTACGCACGCTGCAATCATGCCAAACGTCTGGCGCACATATTCGTCGGCAACCGCAACCGTGGCGAAGGGGAACTCCGCCTGATACCGTGACGCTGTTTGTGCTGTTGCCGTCTTGTCGCTCAGCTCTATTGGGATGGCCACCCGCATGAAATCCGCAACTTTTGCCTCAAACGCAGCCTTTGCCTCCTCCATCAAATGGTCTATCGCGCCGAATAGGTTTATTCCCAGCATGGCAGCAACCGAAATCAGTGCCACCGCCGCTGTGATAAAGGCAGCGATTAAGATTGCGATAAGCTTGCTTTTTTGTATGTCTTTTTTTATAAGATTACGGTACATAGTGGCTCTGTCCCTTCCCTTTATTCAGGCAATCGCTCCATATCAAACATTCGGATGATAGGCTCAAACGTGCCGTCCTTTGCGCCGAACAGCTTGTCCAGATTATATAGAAAGGCTTTAATTCTGACGAATTTGTCCTCTTCCGATAAACGCTCCATATAGTTGCTGTCAAAAACCGTATTGATATGGGCTTGTACCATTTCAACCGTTTCGTAAGGATAGGGAGTGTCAAACAGCCCTTCCCGGATACCGTCCTTGACAATTTCCATTAGAATAGGGGGAATATCCCGCATCATTAAGTTTTCTACTTTCTGATGCATCAATGCATTTTGTGGTTTGTGCAGATCGTTATGAATGTCGGAAGTATCCGTGTCATGCATTGCCAGCAGGGTGCCAAACAACCGCTCCAATACCGGGATGCCTTTGTTCCCCGCAATTTTTTCAGCATTTGCCAGCAGGTTCGAGTGATGTCGCTCAATGAGCGCGTCCATCACTTCCTCCTTTGATCTGAAATGATAGTATACCGTCCCCCTGGCAACGCCAACCTTTTCGATAATGTCGCTGATGGTGGTTTTATCAAAACCCTTTTGTGCAAACAACTCACCAGCCGCATCTAAAATTTCATTTTTTCGTATCTCGGCATCTTTAACAACTCGCATAACACACCCTCTAGCAATAATTGACTGAACGTCAGTCTAATGCGTTTAGTATAACGTTGCATCTGCGTATTGTCAACAAACCAAAAGAAATACGCGAAGTGCATCGACACCTCGCGTATTTCTTTTGTCCGTATTCAACTTGCCTTCCATAAATTGTCCCTATGATACCAGGGACTCAGGCCGGCTATGCTTTTTTCGTTATAAGGGCTTGAATGAGGGGCTTAAAAAGGGCGGCTCAGCCCTGCTCCAGCTCCCCAAGATAGCGGCGGATATTCTCAGCGCCAATGGCAATAGCCATTTCCGCATCCTCAATGCCCTCGAATTCAAGGGAGACATAGCCTGTAAAGCCGGATTGCTTAAGTGCGGACAGGCATGCCTTTACAGGTACTGCACCATGTCCGACAATAGCGCCTCTCAGGTAGGTTCCTCCCCGGGTTTTAAAGAAGCCCCGGCCGGGATTCGGGCCTGCGGCGGATTTGACATGAAAATCCTTGGCATGGGCATAGTAGGCCAGAGGCGCCACCCGGCTCACAGCCTGGTGAGGATCCTCATCGGCGCAAAGGAAATTGCCCATATCCACTAAGAGTCCGAAGTTGGGGTGATTTATCGCTCCTACCAGCTTTTCAACCCGGAGGCTGTCCTGGCAGTAAAAGCCGTGATTTTCAACCATGGTGCGGATACCCTTTTCTTGCGCATATTGGGTTACCTCACGGCATGCCTCCGCCAGGACGGGCAGGGCAAGCTCGAAGGTGCGAAACCTTTTTGAACCCTGGGTGGCATCATGGCGCACGCTTTTTACACCCATGGTCTCCGCCGCGTCAATCATGGCTTTTACCCGGGTAATTTCCGCTTCCGTGTTCCCGTCGGATCCGTTTAGAAAATCCGCCCCAAAGCAGAAATTGGAGATGGGAAGCCCTACCCGTTCCGCTTCCTTCCGAAGCTTTTCAGCATAAGACAAGATGCTTGAGCCGTCATGAGGCTTAAGCTCCGCATATTCGATGGCGTCAAAGCCCATTTCCTTTGCTTTTTCAATGAGGGTCAGGGGGTTATAAAGCCTTTTGTTTACAAGACTTGAGAAGCTGTAGGAGCTGACGGCAACTTTAATACCTTCCATTTTCCTGTTACCTTCCGGTTTCATATGAACCGGCCCTTCGTTATAATGGTGGACGCTTAAGGCTCAGAGGATAACCTCATGGCCTGTAGCTGCCGATTGGTATATGGCATCCAGTATGCGCATGATGGCCACCCCATCCTCGGCGGGGGATTTGCAGGGGATATTGTCCAGAACACAGGAAACAAAATGGTCTATTTCGTTGGCAAACAGGCCTGAGAATTCAAGGGCTGTTTTGGCCTTTAAGGTGACGTCGGTCATGTAGCCCGCCGTTTCACTGTAAATTTCAAGCTCGGGAGAGAGGGAGGCTCCGCCCTTGGTTCCGAATAATTCAATACGGCCCTGATCCTGTTTAAGATTCAGACTGAAGCTGGCCTCCATATGGAGAACGGCACCGTTGTCAAAGCGTATTATAGCCGTTGCCAGATCCTCTACGTCACAAATATCCTTCCCCGTATTGTCGGCTGAAACGTAGCCCTTTGTGGTTTTAAGGTGCTTCCGGTCAAAAAGCTTCTGGAAGGTGGCGCCGTAGACGGAAACGGGTTTGGGGTTGCCCAGAAGGTAGCGGACGAGATCAATGACATGAACCCCTAAATCCACCAAAGGCCCTCCGCCAGACCGGGATTTGTCGCCGAACCAGCCGCCGGGATTGCCGTTTCGCCTTAAATAGGTTGCCTTGGTGTAATAAAGCTCTCCGAAGAAGTCTTCACCGATAAAATCCTGCAAAATGGCACAGTCGTTGCCAAAACGTCTTACAAAGCCAATCATGAGAAGCTTGCCGTTTTTTTCGGCCGCTTTCTTCATCTCGATGGCCGCTTGGGCGCTTATGGACATAGGCTTTTCGCAAAGAACATGCTTGCCTGCATTGAGTGCGGCAATGGCGCAGGGGGCGTGGGCGCTGTTCCAGGTGCACACACTCACCGCGTCCAGCTCCTTAAGAGCCAGAAGCTCATTCATATCGGTAAAGGTTCGGGTGACTCCGTACTGGCTTGCCATGGCATCCAGCCGTTCCTTGTTAATATCGCACAGTGCGTAAAGCTCTACTCTGGGATTCTTCTGATACGCGCGGATATGTTCATTGGAAATACTTCCCGTCCCAATAACACCCACTTTAAGTTTTCTCTCCATGCTGCCGTTCATAGCCTGTTTCCTCCCTTGTGGCATTCCTCTTCCGGAAACTGCCCTATTTCATATAAAATACCGGTTCTTCACTGAAGTGGGTAAAACCCTCTGGAATACCGGATTTAATTCGTTTCTTATGACCGCATCAGCCCATGTGGGATTTAAGAAAATCCACGGCAAGGGCAATGTCGGCCTCAGGATTGTCGCCTACTTCCCTTTCAATGGTTAAAAAGCCGTTATAGCCAATAGCCTCAAGGGCGTTTAAGTAAGCGGGAAAATCCACCTTGCCCTGTCCCAGGGGAACCTCTTTAAAGGAGTGGCCGGTTTTTAGTTCCTCCTCGATAACTCTGTAAACCACCTCAGGGTCTTTGTAGAACAGACGGACACCGTCCTTGGCGTGGGTGTGTACGATATAGTCCTTTAAGGTGTAGACGGCCTTAACCGGGTCGTCTCCGGTAACCATGACGAAATTGGCAGGATCCAGATTCACTGCCACACCTTTTGAATGAAGGGAATCCAGAAAGCCTTTAAGGACTTCGGCGGTTTCCGGCCCCGTCTCTACAGCAAAATGGGCGTTGAGGCTGTCGGCATACTGGCTTAAAGCAAAGCAGGCTTCCTGCATGATTTTATAGCGATCATGGCTGGGATCCCCGGGAATGACACCGATATGGGTGGTAACAACGTCTGTTTCCAAATCCTTGGCCAAGTCTAGAATTCGTTTGGAGCGTTCTATGAGCTGGGGGTTTTTGTCCCCGTGACCGAAGCCCTGGCCCAGATCACCGCAGAGGGCTGAAAAAACAAGCCCGTGGGACTTAGCCATATTGAGAAGCTCACGCCTCTTTGGGCCACTGAGGTTTTCAGGGGCGTACGCGCCCGATGTGGCATACATCTGGAAACCGGCCGCCCCCAGCTTAGCAGCCTTTTCCATGGCCTGGGGGGCATCTATACGGAAGGAATCAAGCAGAACTCCGATGGGGAATGTTTTCATGTAAGCGACCACCTTTCATCGTTGAATCGGCTGCAAAACACTAAAGCGCAGGGGATTTCCGCAGGCGGATGAACAAGTATGCCCAACCCTTTCCTTTTGCAGCGGAAACATGGTTTTTCGATAAAATCATAGTATGCGGAGGGTTTTTAGTAAAGAGAGCATATTGCGAAAAATTAACACAATATTGCTATTTGGGGCTGAAATAATCTTTTTATGCCGGAAAGAAAATTGCTTTGATTTCTGCCGGGGAAGACGTTATTATATTGTCTAGTGGTGTATACCAATTTTAGGAGATAAAATATGGGAAATCGAGAAAGCAGTTTTCTTCCTGCCGAAAGAC
>JAFADM010000433.1 GCA_023424865.1 Bacillota bacterium
AAATCTATTTTCCGCTATAAAACTGTCCGAAATGGATAAGAAGTAAAGTTGTAATGACGACTTGTGGACAAAACGTAAAACTATCCACAGATTGCACAAAGAAATCCACATATTATTAGCATATAACATCTAGAACCCGCCTATAATGCGGGTTTTGTTGTGAAAAAAGTTTTCCACACACCTGTGGATAACTGTGGATAACTTTGGATGAGTTTGGATAAAGGTCCTGTGCATAATAATTGCTTTCGAGGAGAAGCTAGTAGTGTACGTTTTTGATTCACCAATAAGGAGGGATTGATTCATGAGCAGACGGAAAGGCATCATGTCGGAAGGTCTGAAGTATGAAATTGCCCGAGAGCTTGGTGTTTATGACACTGTAAGCAAGCAGGGATGGGGCTCTGTCTCATCCAGAGATTGCGGTAATATGGTAACGAAGGCGATCGAAATGGCAAACAGGAACTCTCAAACGCAATCGGAATAGCCTGATGCGGGGTATGGAATTCCGATAAGAGTGGATTGAAAACGTATTTTATAACAGAGGGCGTGGGTAACCATGCCCTCTCGTTTTTGTCTTGTGAAGATGCAAATGAGCCGGATTAAATAAAATGTGTTTTTATCCACAGCCCTTAGCCTTCATCTGGCGGAAAAGTTTTACACAGTAGAGTGCAGTGTTTGTGGATAAAAAATTTTTCGACCGGATTTAAAAATTGACTAAAAATTTACACGAAAAGAGAGAACTGCGCTATATCAGTTCTCAAAAGTCTTTAAAAAAAATGCGATTAACAAGAAATGGGGAAAGTGGCTAAAAAAAATAAAGTGAACAATAAAATAAGGTAAAAATAAGATAAAAGATCAGGTGAAAATAAACGCAAAAAAGAACATTGACAAAGGGTAGCTTGTCATAGTAGAATATTAAACGTTCCTAAAATTTAATAATGATGGAGAGATGGTCGAGTTGGTTTAAGGCACCGGTCTTGAAAACCGGCGTAGGTGTGAGCCTACCGTGAGTTCGAATCTCACTCTCTCCGCCAATTTATTCGATACGGAGAAGTACCCAAGCAGGTCGAAGGGGACGGTTTGCTAAACCGTTAGTAGTCGTAAGGCTAGCCGGGGTTCGAATCCCCGCTTCTCCGCCAAAATAGCGCATTGCACCAGGACGTGCAGTGCGCTATTGTTTTGTCCGGAAGGTGTTTTACAACAATTTGTCTACTATTTGGCTACTACAGGCGAGAATTCTCATATGTTGAACTGATAATTTCGAAACGGGATTTATCGGTAATCCCCTTACTCCCGGGGATATAATGGAGCTATTCTAACATTAGAGGAGCGTTCTTAATGACAAATGAGATTAAAAACCATTACCTCTCCACAGGCACGTACACCTACCCGGGCATGTACAGGGATTACTTTATTTCACTGCCTGAGGATGTACCTGTAATTGGGCGCCTGATCTGCTCTCAGGTGATTCACCGGGTGACCTTGAAGCAGGGAAATACAAATGCAAATAAGGAGCTCTTATATGGCGATATGAATTCGTTCCCGTGGCATAGAATGCGTTGTGAGGATGATCTTTTCCTAACGGCTGTTTCTATGGCTGCCGAGCTCTTCCGCCTTGACGGCAGAGGGTTTGTCTGTGATCGCAAGGTAGAGCATAAGCTGGTAGTTACGTGCCGGTATGTGTCCGTTTTAATGTCCGCCATACTGAAAGCGAAAGGTATTCCCTGCCGAAGCCGTTCGGGCTTCGCACCCTATTTAAATAGGAAAGCAAGCCTCGACCATTGGATTAATCAATATTGGGACGACGCAAGGGAACAATGGGTTACCCTTGATGCCGACGGTTTTTTCAGTAAAGAAGAGCTGGGCTTTGACCCCTACGACATTCCAACTGACAAATTTGACTGGGCAGCGGATACCTGGCTTGCTATACGAAAGGGTAAGGCCGATGGCGACCGGTTCATATATGCCGGTGGCTTAAAATTGCTTAGAGCGGTTATTCGTTCCGTATTTTATGATTTTCACTCCCTCATGAATAACGAAATTTCGTACAAATTTCAACCGGCCTATAGTGATGATAAATTTAATAAGCTTACCGAACAGGCGCTTTGTGAGATTGACGAGCTGTGTAAGCTTATGCTAAATCCGGATGAGAACTTTAAGGCGTTGCAGGAGCTATGGAACACAGAAAAAAAGTTCCGGATACTTAATAGCCCACTGGTAGGTGATTGGGATAATGGCCTTTAATGCTGGTTCTCCTTACAATCTTCAGAATCGAATCTGCAGGCCCGGTTTTCTCTTTGGCCTGTATTTAGGGCTTTTTACCCTTCCTTTATTAAAATAAGAAGTTGTCTGTAAATATCCTTTAAATATAGGCTAAATACCCATCACTAAAACTAAACATTTTTGCAAAGTGAGCTTGACAATAAATGCAAAGCATACTATACTTTAAGTGTCAAGTTCGCTTTGCAAGAGGTGAGATATGAAAACAAAAATACCCGAGCTCAGAAAGATGCACAAGCTGTCACAGGAAGAATTAGCCATGGCCGTAGGCGTAACACGCCAAACTATAACCTCCCTGGAGGTTGGAAAATACACGGCATCCCTTGTTCTGGCTTATAAAATCGCCAAGTATTTTAGTAAATCAATTGAAGAGGTTTTTGATTTTTCAGAAGTGGAGGAGCTTTAAATGGAGGAATTCAAAAAACGGCTGAAAGTCCGGATTATTCTTCTAAGCATCGGTTTAATTGTCTTTATTGCAGCAAACATCGTTCTTTCTTTGTCACTGGGGCAATGGAGGGAGGCAGCCTTTCAATCCTTTGTTAATGGCTTTCAAACAGGCCTGGGAGCCTTCTTCTTTGTTCTTTTAGTTCTCTTTATTATTCAGTACGCGCAATCCGTCAGAAGCGAAGTTAAGCTTAAACAGCTGTACATTGAGGAAACGGATGAACGGAAGCTGCTCATTTACCAAAAATCGGGAGCTATCGGTATGAATGCCGCTATTATTGGTCTGGCAGGGGCTTCCATTCTTTCAGGTTACTTTAATACCACTGTATTTATTACACTCTTGTCCGCCTGCCTTTTTGTGTCAGTTATTCGGGGTGTCTTAAAGCTTTATTACAGGACCAGGCTTTGACACAGAGTAGATCCTTGATAAAGTCAAAAGGTAAAGAAAAAGGTTCGAATGAGATAAGGGGCGCCTAAGAAAAAGGATAAGGTAAAAGAAAGGGAAGAAAGGGGCGGGCTTATGGGGTTAAACATCGGATGCGGTAAAGCCTTTAGAAACGGCAGAAGAATAAATAACTTTTTTATATGGGGAATTGTATTGTACGGAGTAACTCAGCTTGTCAGGCACAGCATAGGTATGCCGGAATTAGGGTATGAATTCTTAATGGGACTGGCCGCAGGCATGGAGCTATTTGGAGCTATCTATTTGTTTGGCGGCGAGAAAATAAAAAAAGCAAAGCTGGGTCTTTTAAAATTGTGCCATATCGGCAAATAATCTCTAAGTTCTGGGGAAAACCCCCTAAATGAAGGAAGCGAAGAACACAGGAAGGCAAGTCTTAGGGTAAAAGTAAGGCAGGTAGCTTATAATGGGAAAAAGGGATTATGATATACATGATGAACCCATCCGGTTAGGTGCAGTAGTGCTGGAATGCAGGGATGTTGTCCGGCTGGCCCGCTTCTATTCCAGTCTTCTGGGATGGGAGCAAACCTATAGTGAGACAGATGAATGGGTGGATTTAACCTCGCCTGCCGGCGGCGTTCAAATTGCCTTTCAAAAAAACGAGGACTATATTCCCCCGGTATGGCCCGATAAACCCGGAGAACAGCAGCAAATGGCGCATCTGGATTTTAGGGTTGGAAGCAAAGAGCAAATGGCCAGGACTGTTGAGAAGGCTCTGGCTCTGGGGGCCGTTCTTGCAAGGGAGCAGTATTCGGAATTGTGGACGGTGCTTATTGACCCAGAAGGGCATCCTTTCTGCTTTGTAACGGATTATTAACAAGCATCCCGTTAAGAATATAAGTGATGAGTATAAGCTGTGACTATAAAAAGAGGCATGAAGGAAGCTCCTTCATGCCTCTTTTGTGTTTTGGCCCGCTTGTTTTGGCCCACCTTAATTTCAGCCTGTCACAGCTTAGTCTGCCAGCTTGATTTCATTGAAATAGCAGGCATTGACAATGGCGCTGCTGTCGCTGATATTGGTAATTTGCTTGGTGTGAGCCACTGTTGATACCCTGTCGTAAAGCGAAAAGATATTTACAAGATCATACTGCATTTTAAGGGCCTCCTCTATCAGGCTGTCCAGCTTTTCCGGATCCTTTTCGTTGAGGAATTCATTAATAACGGCTTCGTACTCAGGTGTCACCGCCATATGAGATCCGTACATGGGGCTGTTGGAAACAAAATAGGGCAGAAGGGTGGTAGGCGTAAAGCCGTAAGAGCCAAAAACGGAAAGGTTAATCTGCAATTCGCCTTTGGAGAGCTTGCTGCTCCAGGTATTGGGATCCAGCTGCTCGATTTTCATATTAATGCCCAGAGCTACCAAATCCGCCTGTATGAGCTGTGCAACCTGTGCGTCCTCGGATTTACATGATATGAGGATTTCTGTGCCAGCCACATAATTGGATTTTGCAAGATATTCCTTGGCAAGCTCCGCATCATAACCCTTATAGTCCGTAACACCCGCATATTTGCCCATGGCGTAGGTGCTCATAATGTTCTTGGATTCCTGTGCCAAGCCATCAGTGGCAATATCTATGAGGCCTACCCGGTTAATACCGTGGAAGATGGCTTTTCGGAGGTTTTGATCGCCCTGTAGTCCGTCATCGAATATGTAGAAGGCCATGGAAGAATAGGAGGGCTTTGTGATTCGGGTGATTTTATCGTTTTTATCAATTACAGGAATTAAAGAAGTGGGTACGGAGAAGATAAGGTCAACCTCTCCCGTCTCCAGTGCCACCAAAGCGGTGGAGGATTCCATGGGGGGCTTAATCACGAGATTTTTTATTTCAGGAGCGCCAAGGAAGTAGTCGGGGTTGGCCTCAAGCCTCACCGCACCGTCCGAATCCTGAGAAACATACTTATAAGCGCCTGTCCCCACGGGATTTTTGGCAAAACCCTCGGTATCGGATGAATAAGCCGATTTTGGAACAATTGCTATCCGGTTTGCCAGAAAGCCGGGTAAATCCACATAGGGAGCGGGTACCGTCACATTAACGGTATACGCGTCTATTTTTTCATAGCTGGTTACAGAATTGGCAAAGGAGTAAGAAAGCACAGGGTGATTCGTGTAAATATCAAAGTTGAAAATGACATCGTCTGCGGTAAAATCGGTTCCATCGTGAAATTTGACATTCTTTCTCAAATGAAAAACATAGGTAACATTGTCCTCTTTAAGCTCATAGCTTTCCACCAGGCTGGGTACCACCTCCGCGTTGTTCCCGAATTTAAAGAGTCTGTCAAACAGGGCGGTTATCGTGTAAGGATCAATAAGGGCGGCAAGGCCTGTAGGGTCGAAGTTTTCGGATCTGAGGGCACCCACCACGGTAAGGGTATCCTTCTTTGGTTCGGCTGTCTTTCCACAGCCTGTAAGACTGGAAACAAAAAGAACAAGGACGAGAAGTAAGCATGCTCCTTTTTTCATTTTAATACCTCATTTCTGCTTAATAGTGCGCTTTGTATTGTGATTAGAAGCCTCCTTATGCCCTATGATGCCATATGACAAAGTAAGCTAAATCTAACTATGGGAAATCAAGCCCTCCGGCGTCCATCCGTTCATTTAATGCCGGAACAGGTATAGCCGATTCCGGATGAAACACCGCAAAGGAAATATTATAAAAACAGATACATTCGTATAAAGGCAGCTTTTATCTGTAAAGAACGCAGGCTACAAAGTGGGAGCCGCCCATGTCCCGTAAGGGCTGATCCCGCAGGAAACATTTGTCCGCGGCATGGGGACATCGGCTGGCAAAGCGGCACCCGGGCTTGGGATTAATGGGGCTGGCAAGCTCGCTTTTTATTATTTGGGGCTTTACCTGTCTGGCTTTTGCGCTGGCGACGGGGATGGCTGAAATAAGGGCTTGGGTGTAGGGATGAAGGGGGTTTTTAAACAGCTCCCGGGAGGGAGCCCGTTCGATGCACTGCCCCAGGTACATCACTGCAATTTCTGTGGAAATATGGCGAACAACACTTAAGTCGTGAGTGATAAACATATAGGTTAAGTTCATTTTTTCCTGCAGGTCCATAAGAAGGTTAAGGATCTGTGCCTGAATGCTTACATCCAACGCGGAAACAGGCTCATCGCACACCACAAATCTTGGGTTTACCGAAAGTGCCCGGGCAATGCCGATGCGCTGCCTCCGCCCACCGTCCAGCTCATGGGGATAGCTGCCGGCAAGCTTTTCGGACAGGCCCACGGTGTTCATAAGCTCCAGAACTCGCTCCTCGCGCTCCTTTTTATTTCGGATAATGCCGTTAACCAGCATGGGCTCGCCAATAATTTTTCTGATGGCGTGACGGGGGTTGATGCTGGAGTAGGGGTCCTGAAAAACAATCTGTATTTCCTTTCTTAATGCCTTAAGCTGCCGTCCGTTGTAGCGTGTGATGTCGTTGCCGTCCAGAAGAATTTCGCCGCCGGTTGCGGGCAAAAGGCCCAGTATGGTCCGGCCAAGAGTGGTTTTTCCGCATCCGGACTCCCCTACCACACCCAGAGTGCTGCCTTTTTCAATGGAAAGAGTAACATGGTCTACCGCATGGAGCTTGCCCTTTGCCGTATCAAAATATTTAACCAGGTCGCGCGTTTCAATGAGTTTACTGCCCATAGCCTGCCTCCGAACTATAGAGATGGCATTTTACCGAATGGGTGCCCGAACGGTAAACCTCAGGGTTTATCTTAAGACATCGTTCCATGCGCCTGGGACATCGGGGATGAAACTTGCAGCCCTCCGGAAGGTTCGTAGGGTCCGGCAAACTGCCTTCAATGGGACGAAGCCTTTTTTCATCACTGAAGATGTCCGGAATGGATCCGAAGAGTCCCTCCGTGTAAGGGTGGTGCTTTTCATTAACAAAGAAATCCTCAAAGGTGCCAAATTCCACTACCTCGCCTGAGTAAAGAACCGCCACCTTATCGCAGGTTCTGGCTACTATTCCCAAATCGTGGGTGATAAGAAGCATGGACATGTTAAGCTTTTGCTTGAGATCCTCCATAATATCAAGAACCTGGGCCTGGATGGTAACATCCAGGGCTGTGGTGGGTTCGTCGGCAATGAGAAGCTCGGGGGAACAGGCCAAAGCCATGGCAATGACAACCCGCTGCTTCATGCCGCCGCTGAACTGGTGGGGGTACTCGGCTTTACGGGAGGGGTCAATTCCCACAAGCTTCAGCATTTCATCCACTCGCTCGTTTACTTGCTCACGGGATATATTCGCTCCGCTGTGAAGAAAGAGTGCTTCCTTTATTTGCTGCCCCACCGGCATTACAGGATTCAGGGAGGTCATAGGGTCCTGAAAAATCATGGAAATACGCGCGCCCCGCAAGGCCTGCATCTGAGTCTCGTTAAGCTTAAGCAGCGAGAGCTTGTCAAAGGTAATGCTGCCGTTTATAGCTTTCCCTGTACGCTCGGGCAAAAGCCTCATGATGCTTAAGGCGGCGGTGGTCTTGCCGGCGCCGGTTTCTCCTACAAGCCCCAGAGTTTCTTTTTTACCAAGGCTTAAGTTTATTCCGTTAAGAGCCCTAACGATTCTGGAACCGCTGGTGTAGATAACTTCCAGATCTTTTATTTCCAATAGTTCGGACATGTTGCATCCTTCCTGTCGTTTATTCTTTCATTCGGGGATCCAGGGCCTCGGAAAGTCCATCCCCCAGGAGATTGAAGGAGAGGGCTGTCACTACGATAGCCATTCCGGGAAAAATAACCATATGGGGGTAGGTTCTTAAATACTTGAGTGAATCACTGAGCATGGCTCCCCATTCGGGAGCGGGAGGCTGTATGCCCATGCCGATAAAGCTGAGGCCTGCCGCAGCCATGATAAGCCCCGCAATGGCCATGGCGGCATGGACGATTATAAGAGCAATGGCATTGGGCAGAACATGAACGAAAATACAGCGAAAGGACGAAACCCCGCAAGCCTTAGCGGCTTCAATGTACTCCTGCCTGACAATACCCAAAACGATGGACCGGATTATTCGGGCAAAGCCGGGGATGGAGGATACGGTAATGGCAATCATTAAATTGGTAAAACCGGCCCCGAGAACCGCCACCATGGAAAGGGACAGTAAAATGCCGGGGATACAGATAATGGCGTCCAGACAAAAGGTAATGATCGTATCCACCCTGCCGCCGAAAAAGGCGGTGGCAGCCCCGAGCATACAGCCTATCACGATAGCAAAGAAAGTACACACAATTCCGAAGGAAAGGGAGTATCGGGCTCCAAAGATGATACGGAAGAAAATATCGCGTCCCATATCGTCCGTCCCGAAGAAATGCTTGAAGCTGGGGCCTTGCAGCCTTTCCTCCGGGCTGGTTCCCACGACCATGGTATTGTAATCGGCCATGAGATCAGCGGAAAGTGCCAGAGCAATAAGGATTAATATAAAAATAAGTCCGGCCATAGACGCTTTGTTTTTGCTTAATCTGAACCAGATATCGGCGCCGGGGGCAGCGCTTGCTGAAAGTGCTTTCTTTTTCAAATCTGCTACCTCCTTACCGCAATTGGGACTTAAGTCTGGGGTCGATGAGAACCTGTATAATATCCACTGCAAGCATAATCAGCTTGTATGTGACAACCATGAGAATGGAGACTGCCAGGATAACGGGGGCATCCTTATTGTAAATAGAGGTAATAATAATGCTTCCAATACCGGGAAGGCCGAAGACAATTTCAATAATTAAGGCACCGCCCAAAAGACCTGCGAAATTCATGCCAAGCATAGTTATAATGGGCATGAGGGCCGGTTTAAGAGCATGGTGAAGAATAATGCGGCGCTTGTCCGCGCCTTTGGACTTGGCTGTGCGGATATAGTCCTGACGCAGGGTTTCCAGCATGGAGGTACGGGTCATTCTGGCCAGAAGAGCAGCCGAATGAAGGGCCAGGGTCAGAACCGGCAGGATATAGTGCCGAGCCGAGCCGATGCCGCTGGAGGGGAGCAGGCCCAGGCGAAGAGAAAAGGTCAATATCAGCAAAAGCCCTAGAAAGAAGCCGGGGACTGAGGCTAAGAACAAGGAGCTGACCGTAAGCGTGTAATCGAAGACAGAATATTGGCGGATGGCTGAGATAATACCCAGTGGAATGCCTATAAGGGATGCTGTAATGACTGCCAATACCGCCAGCTTGAAGGTGGTGGGAAATTGGCTGAAAATGCCGTCAAAAACCGGCGCCTGGGTACGGTAGGACCAGCCGAAATCCAGGTGGACCGCATCCACAAGATAATTGACGAATCGCTCCATGAGGGGTTTATCCAATCCCAGCTCCTTGTTGAGAGCCGCAACCTCCTCGGGCTCGGCAGTAAAGCCCAGAATACTCCTTGCGGGATCCCCGGGAGTGATATTGAGTATAACAAAGATTATAAAGATAACCACAATTAACGAGGGAATAATAAGTAAAATCCGTCCGATAATGTAACGCAGCATATCATCACTTCCATTTTATTGATTCACCCTATAATGCTCAGGCCGGAGATAAAACGGATCCGTCCTGCGGCTCCTCTTTGAGGAAAGCCTTTATTTCCGATGCCATTTCTGAAGAATGGGTCCAGTGAAGGTAATGGCCTCCGCTTAAAAGGACAAGCCGACCTTTTTTTACCTGCCGGACCTGCTTTTCGTGTTCACCCGTCCAGTCGAATCCTTTTTTGGCGATCATATCCGAGGACTGCTTTGATACGAGGTGCAAAAGGCTGCAGTTTTCGGGAAATTTAAGCTCCCGGGTGGCGGTTATGTTTGAAAGAAGCCTCTTTCCCTCATCGTAGAGGGACCAGCAGATGTAATTGTTTCCCGCAAGCTTGCGTACATCAGGAAGATTGAGGGGATCCCTGCCGCATAGAAATAAAAGCTTTTTTTCACGCCAGCCCAGCCTGAAAAGCAGATGGAAAAGGCCAAGCCTGTTTAATAAAGGGGTAAAGGGAGAGGCCTTAACCTGGGTGGACTGGCCCGGCACCGAGCTGTCGTTGCCTATAACCGTTTCAACCTCATCCGGGTAATGGGAGGCCCAATACAGCATATAGATGCCTGCAATGGAATGTCCCAGAAGCACATAGGGGGGAGCTATGCCTGCCTGTAAAAGCGCCTGGCGGGTTTCCTCCACAAGGTTTT
>JAFADM010000448.1 GCA_023424865.1 Bacillota bacterium
AAAACCTGTTCCATAGCTTATTCCACAGAGTTCAAAAATTTGCCCGGTGTGACGCCCACCTTTTTCTTAAAGGCCTTTATAAAATAATCGTAATTGTAAAAGCCGCACAGCTCCATGATTTCCTTCAGGTCGTGCTTTTTTTGTGCAAGCAGGGTTTTGGCTTTATCAATTCTTGTATTAGAAAGATACTCGGAAAAACCAATCCCCATTTCGTCCTTAAAGAGCTTGCTTAAATAGGTACTGGCAATGTTGGCTTCATCGGCGGCATCACTTAAGGAGATGGGGCGGGCGTAGTTCTTTTTAATGTAAAGAAGCGCCTTTTTAACGTAGGGCGAGGCATCCGGCACGGCTTCCGCTGCGTTCATGGATGAAAGGCGGAGGAAAAAGGGGAGAATCCAGTCTCTTAAGCCGTCAATGGACTGAATTTTGGCTACCATTTCCTGAGGAGTTTGGTTACGCTCAAACATGACGGAAAATTCCACGTCCTTTTCCTTGCAGACCTTGATGATAATGTTGAGCAAATCGTAAAAAATCATTCTGCAGCCGTTAACAGTGTAGGAGGATGCTCGGATATGGGAGAACAGCTCCTCAAGCACCTTTGTTAAGGAAAGGGTGTCTCCGCTTTTCAGATAATTCAGAATTTGCTTTTCATCCGACAGGCTCAAGCCCGTAAGATCCTCTTTTATCGCTTTTTCAGAACCAGTGGCTAATTGGCTTACTACGGAGCCCTTGCCCGTAAAAAACCGGTTTTTAAGGCATTTAACTCCGTAATCATAGCTGTTGGGAATATCTGTAAAATTGTTGCACAGCTTGCCGACGCCATAGCTCACCGTCACTTCCAGAAACTTATGGAGACAGGACGAAATTTTGTTCAGCACGGTATAGGTTCTCTCATGCATTTGAGCCTCGCCGGTGGCAGCCCCGTGGGAGATGAGGATAAGAAACTGATTTTCGGCGATATGTGTTACAATACCGTTTTTATGCTCGCTGAGAAGTTCTCCTGTGATATTCATAATGGCAAAGTCCAAAAGGGATTTGTCCTTAAGGCTGCTGGGAGTAATAAGGGGATTGCTTTCATATTCGTCCACCTCCATGACGATGGGCAAAATATTGCGGCTGTCCAGCCGTATTTCCAGAAGGTCAAGCTGGCTTTGTATTTCCTCATTCCTAACGTAAAAGGAGGCGATTAATTGCAGCACAAATTTTTCCCTCAGAGCCATGATATTGTTGGGAATATGGAGCTCCGGCGATCTTGAAAGGCGGGTGCTCTCGATAGCCTCCCGGGTGCGGGTGAGGGCGTCCAGAAGCAGGCCTTTGTTCAGGTTGTGCTTCAGAAGATAATCCACAACTCCGTTTTTAAAGGTCCCCTTTACCAGCTCAAAATCGTCGTAATTGCTAAGTACAATCATTTTAACGCTTTTATAGGTTTGGGAGATAACGGAGGAAAGCTCATAACCGTCCATCAGGGGCATTTTAATGTCCAAAAGCACAATATCGGGAGCCTGGCGGTCGATTTGGGCCAAAGCCTCCCTGCCGTTGGAGGCCTCTCCGCACAGGACAAAGCCGTGGGCTTCCCAGTCCAACAGCATTTTGATATTGGCCCGAACAAGTATTTCATCATCCACAATAAGCACTTTAAGCATAGTTTTTCACCTCATCCAGGGTGATGGCGGGAAAGCTTATTTCCATGTTGGTAAAAAGCCCTTCCTCGCTTGTGATGCTAATGCCGCAGGCTTCGCCGAAGTACATGCGGAGCCTGGAAATAACATTGGTGAGGCCGATTTCACTGGACTGAACCTTGCCCTCCAATAAATTGCCGATAAGCTTCTTATTCATGCCCACGCCGTTATCCTGCACCCGCATTTTTATAAAGCCATCCTCCTTAAATATTTTGATATTGAGGATGCCTGGGGTTTCCGAACCGGACAGGCCGTGAATAAGCGCGTTTTCCACTATGGGCTGGAGGAGAAGCTTCAGGGTCATGTAGTCCCTCACTCCCTCTTCTGCAATAATATTGTAGGTTATGGCGCTGTATTTGTATTTCTGAATGGAGAGATAGCTTTCAATATAGGAAAGCTCCTCCTCTATTGTTATAAAGCTTCTTGAATCCATGTTAATATGCAAAAGGGTTGAGAGGGATTCTGAAATGGTCACGATATTTTCGATGCCGTGCATGGATGAAATGAATTTGATGGTGTTAAGGGTATTGTATAAAAAGTGGGGATTAATCTGGGATTGAAGGAATTTTATCTCCGCCTTGACCTTCTCCTTTTCCTTTAATTTAATTTGGGTTACCAGATCCTTAATGCGGCTGAGCATGGAGCGGATTTGATGGTAGAGCTGGCCGATTTCATCCTTTGATTTTATGTCCACCTCCAGGTCGAAATGCTCGCCGTCCACCTTTTTAACCGCCTTGTTAAGCTGAAGAATACTTTTTGTAAGGGCGGAGGAAATAACGTAAAGCCCGGCAACGGCAAGCAGGCCAAATAGGAGGGTAAGTACCAGAAGCTGCTTTCGGGCATCATAAAAGCTGGTGAGTATTTTTTCCTTGGGTATGACGGCAATGGTGGTCCAGGACGTAAAATCCGATTTTGTATAAACCACAAAAAAGCTCTGGTCCCCAATGGTGTAATAAAAGCTTTTATCGTTCTGAGTAGTCTTTTGGAGGATGGCCAGGAGCCTGGCCTGATCGTTTAAAAGGGGATTGGTGTTGGAGGGAGGATTAAAAACCAGCTCTCCGGTGGTTGAATCGGCAATAAAAGTAAAACCGTTGTCAGGCAGATTGGCGTCAAAGAGCTCATTTAGTATACTGCACCGGATGTCGATGATAACAAAGCCGATAACCTCCTTTTTATCCAGAATGGCCTTGGCATAGGAAAACACCATGTTTTTATAGCCCCCCACCGCATTGTATTTGTCGTTGTAATGGGGCGGGATAAAGATAAGCTCCCCCTTGGAGCTTATAATGGTTTCGTACCAGGAATAAGTCCTCAGGTCCTCAAAGGGGATGGTTTGGCCTATGGAGTAGGCCTCACCCTGGAGATTGGAAATGGTAATGCCGTTCATGTAATATTTGTTGTTGGCAAGCCTTAAAAGAAGCTCGGACATCTTGGAATTATCTTTATACTGCTGGGCGTAGGTCTTTTTTGTTTTAGGATTTAAAATCTCAACAATATCCGTATCGGTGGAGGCGGAAAGGTTCAGCCCGTTGTGAATGGATATGACGGAGACAATGGCGTTGAAATCCTTCAAAGCCACATCCAGGTTTTTATTGGATACGCTCAGAAGGTTTCCCACATACTTTACCGCCGACTCCTCCGCCGCTTTCGTGGCGGTGGTATACCAGAAATAAATCACCATAACGGTAAAAAGAACAAGACAAACAATGGTGGAAATAAGAAACTTATACTTGATGCCGTGAAGAAAGTGCAGTCTGGGTGTATGCATGGAACTGGCCTCCCTGTTATAATGCCGGACTTGCCTCGTATTTAATTCATCCTAGTGGCTTGCAAATATATTGTACTACTTCGGTGGATTTTAACAAAACAATCCGGTTAAGGTTTATAAAAAATGACGGCTTTTATAAAAAAAGACCCCTCTGCCGGGACGAAGTGGAAGTTATACTTAATGTATTGAAGCGCTTCGGTCCATGAAAACCAGGAAATTAAAAATCCAGAATTCAAACACCCAGGATTTATAAGGCTTAAGGGATTAAAATCCCCAGTGCTTTAACTTCAGATTGAATCAGGTTCTATGACTGCGTATGAGATGATTATATTAGGAGGATTATCATGAAAAAAGCATTACGATCCGTTATTTCCCTTTGCATGGCCTCCCTGTTGACTTTTTCACTGGCGGCTTGCGGCAGCTCTCAGCCCGGAGGCTCGGACACCCCTTCAAATGGCGGCAATCCTACGGCGTCTCCCACGGAGTCTGCCTCGCCCTCCGCCAAGGAAGTGAAGACGCTTCGGCTCACCATGGCCGCGTCCTGGTACAATAAGGGCTGGCAGGCTATTGAAAGCGATATTGAAGCCAAAGCGGATCAGCTGGGCTTTAAGCTCGACATTGACCGGGTTGGCGACGGTGACCAGGGAAAACAGGTGCTTCAGGCACGGTTTGCCACGGGGGACAATCCGGATCTTTTGGGCTA
>JAFADM010000478.1 GCA_023424865.1 Bacillota bacterium
TGGGTACGGCTTTGCCCAAGGATTACAAAGCCTTTATCGGTACATACGGAACGGGCGGCATTGATGATTTTCTTTGGTTTTTAACTCCCTTTGAGGCAGATGAAAATGTCAATCTCCTGAAAAGGACACAGGTTTTAAGAGATGCTTATCTGGAATTGCAGCAGAAACACCCCGACTATTATCAGCATGCGTTTTTCCCGGACGAGGGCGGCTTAATGCCCTGGGGATACACGGATAATGGTAATGAACTTTATTGGCTGACGAAAGGGGATCCCGAGGAATGGCCCATTGTTGCCTATGAATCCAGGTCGTCGGATTACGAGGTGTATCACTTGACCTTAACGGATTTTATTGCTCAAATTGTCTCTAAGGAAGTGGTATGTGAAGTTTTTCCCGATGATTTTCCGGCGAAAGCTCCGGAGTTTATTTCTGTTGACGTTGAGTAATTGAACCGCAGCTTGAAAATAGACATGCTGAGCCTTCAGCATATCTTGCAGTTGTAACCATAGCTGCGCAAGGAGATACGTATGACATTTAAAAAAATTATGCTAAGTATTGTAACGGTTATTGGATTTATTTTTTTAGGAGTGGCACTCCTTTTAATAGTTGAAAACCTTGGCTATTTGAATGACTTTACCGAAAGAATAGTCCGAATGGGAACTGTGATAGCAGGGGTTGCCGTTGTAACCTACATTAATAAGAAATAAGGTATAAAGGAGTACTATTTAAGATCTAATTGAAAGTGTTTTCTATAAATTGGATAACACATACTTGATATTAAATATTAGATACTCTACAAATGATCTTACCCAATATGTAACCGCAACCGACAGGGGAAACCTCAAGGTACAGGCCCTTTGCAACGCCTATAATCTTGCGGTGCTGCGCCTTGTCCATCAAACTATAAAGGCCGGCAAGGATCGGGGGTTGTAAGTAAACGCATACAATGATAGCCATCTGCGAAAGCAAATCTGGCTGAAAGCTCGGGGACGCGATGCCTCGAGCTTTTGCTACCCTTTATGTGGTTTGCCGTTCCACAAGCTCCGGGGCAATGCGGATTCTGGAGGAGGGGCTCTGACCTGCAAATACCTTTGTCAAAAGCTCCACGGCAAGGCTTGACAGCATATCCACCTTATTGTCAATGGAGCTCAATTGGGGAATAGTAGCTCTGGAAAGAGTGGAGTTGTTATAGCCCACCACAGCCAGCTCACCTGGAATGGAAAACCCTTTCTCCATACCATATTGGAGGGCTCCTACTGCCAGCTCATCCTCCGAGGTTAATATGGCGGAAATGGAAAGTCCTGATTCAAAAACACGTTTTACAGCGCTTTTGGCTTCCGCGATATCTCTGGAGCAGCGTACCGTCCGTTTGGAATCCCCATTTAAGCCGCATAAGGCAAGCCCATCAAGAAAACCCTTTCGTTTATTATGGCCACTGGGAGACGTACTGTCATAAAGGTACAAAAAATCCCGGTGGCCTTTGCTATAGAGTGTTGTCACTGTGGATTTAACACCATCCCTGTCGTCGCAGAGCACACTGTATACACCGGGCAGGTCAATTTGCCCTCCAATGCAAAAAATGGGAAGCTTTCGTGCCATCTGGCTGATGGCGGAGAGGGCTTCGCCTTCGGCAAAGCGGGAGCCTACAAGAATAAGGGCGTCCACCTTTTTCGCAGCCAGAAGATGCAGTGATTTGGCTCTTTCGGCGCCGTCCCCCGAGGAGCAGCATAAAATCAAATCATAGCCCTGTTGGCGCAGCTTTTCTTCAAGAACGGAAACCGCCCGGACAAAATAAAGGTCATAAATATTTGATACGATAACCCCAACGGTATTCATTGTGCCAAGGCCTAATCCCCGTGCAAACGCATTGGGCGTATAGCCCATTTCCTCCATGACGCGAAGAACCCTTTCACGGGTTTTTTTACCGACCACACCATTGTTTAAAACCCGTGAAACAGTGGCAATGGATACACCTGCCGCATGGGCAATATCATAAATGTTCATATTGTTTTACTCCAACTCCAACTGTAAATGTCTTCCATTTCACCAGCGAACGAATCCTGAAAGAGGCTGGCTTAACCTAAAAAGGGCATATAAAAATGGTATCTCCAAGCAAAAGGCTCTTCAGAGGTATCGGGGAATGTATTTGAAGTACGCCTGTGTAAAGCGCTTACATTTATTTTATCAGGTTCTTTCCATATTGCAAGGCACAGGCGGCACGGCTCACTCACTGTTGAATTATTTAAAACCTATAAAATTATTGCACATTAAGGCATTATCTTTTTATATCTGTTGAAAGCGGCAGGGTGGTAATGTATATTAATAGAGTGTAAGTACTTACAATTTAAACCTAATGGAAAGGCGGCTATTCCCATGACTGGTATCTATTCGGCATTGGATCACGGCATCAGAAGCGGTGAGAGCTTCAATAACACGGAAGCTTTTCGTGCATTATTCAAGCTCATTGAGGATAACGGAGGGGGAACCTTGTATGTGCCTCCCGGTAAATATGTAACCGGCAGCATTCTTATCCCCAGCAACACCACCCTCTATCTTGAAGGAGGCGCGGTGATTTTGGGCAGTCCTGAGCCTGAAGACTATCCTCTATTGGACGACAGTGTGATTCCCGGTTGGGGGCCTCCAGTTCGCCGGGGCCTGGTATCGGCTCTGAATGCGGTTAATGTGACCATTACCGGTCGCGGAACAGTGGATGGACAGGGCTCAAACTGGTGGCACAGGAATAAAGACGAGACTCGCCCGAGAGCTGTACAGCCCATCGGCTGCGACAATGTACGCATCAGTGGCATTACCGTTGTCAATTCGGCCATGTGGACGGTACATCCTGTTTGCTGCAATAATGTAACGATTGACGGCATATCCATAAAAAACCCCAGCAATTCGCCAAATACAGATGGAATTAACCCGGAGGGCTGTTCCAATGTTCATATAGCCAACTGTCATATCGATGTGGGCGACGACTGCGTTACCATTAAGTCGGGAACACAGTATGACAATTATCGCAGAAGACCCTGCGAAAACATTACCGTAACCAACTGTACCATGAATAACGGCCACGGAGGCGTGGTCATCGGCAGTGAAATGTCCGGCGGCGTACGCCATGTGGTTATTTCCAACTGCGTCTTTAACGGCACCGACAGAGGTATTCGCATAAAAACCCGGCGCAAGCGGGGCGGCTGTGTGGAGGATGTCCGGGTGACGGGCATCAGTATGGTGGATGTTTATTGCCCTCTGGTACTTAACGGCTATTACATGTGCGGAGCGCCTGCCGACGATATGTCCCTGTTTTCAAAGGAAGCTCTTCCTGTAAACGAAGGAACCCCTGTATTCAAGGATATTGCCATATCCGGTGTAACCGCGAGCGGTGTTTCCGCCTGTGCTCTTTTTGTTTACGGTATCCCCGAATCCCCGGTTGTGGGCCTTTCAGTAAGTGATTTCCATGTAAAGGTTAAAAGAGGAGAGGTGACTCCCCGTCAGGCTGCCATGATGCATGGCCTGGAGCCCATGGCCAAGGCCGGTATCCGCCTTACCAATGTGGTGGACTGTAATCTGCGCAATCTAACCATTGATACCGACGGAGCGGACAGCCCCCTTTATATGACCGCGGTCAAGGATATTTCCGTTGACGGGCTTCGGGCTCCCAACGCGCCTTCCGATGCTGCCGTTAAGCTTGTAAAATGCGAATCCGTACGTTTAAGAGGTGTTCCCTTTCCGGTTTTGGCCGAGGATAGTGAAAAGATTGATGCTGAAAACGGCTCGGAAGGATAAGGGAGAGATAAAAGTGAAAATCGGTTTGTTTGGCGGCTGCGGCCATTTCGGCAGAGTTCTTGAGGGTATTTCAAAAAGTGAGGAGCAGAAGCTGGCGGGATATGGCGGAACCCTTGACGACGGAATCGTGAAGGTGGAAGAGACCATGGCAAAGCATAACCTTAAGGCGCCCCGCTTTAATAGCGTCGAGGAGCTGCTGGATACGATCCGGCCGGATATCTTTGTCGTAGATAATCGCTTTGACGGCCACGGCAGGGCCGCGCTGGCTTCCTTAAAAAGAGGCATTGCCACCTACTGTGAAAAGCCCCTGGCTTTGACGCTGGAGGAGCTAAAAGAGCTGGAGGATACTGCTAAAAGTACGGGCGCCCTGCTGTGGGCCATGCAAACCGCCCGCTACGATCCCTGGTTTTACACGGCCCACAGCCTTATTCGGGAAGGGGTTATCGGCCAGGTGCGTATGGTTAACGCCCAGAAGTCCTACAGGCTGGGCCGCCGTCCGGAGTTTTTCAAAAGCCGGTCAAGCTATGGCGGCACCATTCCCTGGGTAGGCATTCATGGTATCGATACGGCTCAGTTTCTTGCCGGCAGCAGGGTGGAAACGGTTTTTGCCCTCCACAGCGGGGAGCATAATCATGGCCTTGGAGAGCTGGAAATGACAGGCCTGGTTACAATGAAGCTCTCGGGTGAAATACTGGCTTCGGTTAATCTGGATTATTTGCGTCCCGAAGCGGCGCCCTCCCATGACGACGATCGGGTAAGGGTGGCGGGAACCAAAGGTGTGCTGGAGGTTAGAGCCCGCAAGCTTTATGTCATCGATGAAAAGGGGGAGCGGGAGGTTCCGCTTTTAAGCCCGCCGTCCATTTGGGACGCTTTTGTTGCTGCTGTAAAAGGGGAGGAGGGCCTCATTACCACTGAAAGCTCCCTGGCATCTACCCGGGTAGCCTTAACGGCCCGGGAATCTGCCGACAGGGGACAGCCTCTGGATATTTAATAAAACCCTAACACCATATATCAAAATACATATAACGGATATTATGGATATTATAGATATTATAGATATAAACTCGGAATACTGATCCTCTGATCCTCTGATACTACAGATAGAATTGAAAGGCGGTTCATTATGAAGGAAAACAAGCAAGTCTGGAATGCGGATCTGGGTGACGGAACCTACCGCAATCCTATTTTATACGCCGATTATTCGGATCCGGATGCCATTCGGGTTGGGGACGATTATTTCATGGTGGCGTCCAGCTTTTGCAATACGCCGGCTCTGCCCCTTCTGCATTCCAAGGATCTGGTCAACTGGCGCGTGGTTAATTATGTGCTGGATAAAATTCCCTATTCCGATTACGATGTGCCCGCTCATGGCAGAGGCGTCTGGGCTCCTGCCATCCGCTATCATGACAATAAATTCTGGGTGTTTTATCCCATGCCGGACGAGGGTATCTTTTGCTGTACCGCAGCGGATCCCTTCGGTAAATGGAGCGAGCCCTTCGCGGTGCGTGAGGGCAAGGGCTGGATTGATCCCTGCCCCCTGTGGGACGACGACGGCAAGGCCTACATGGTAAGCGCTTTTGCCAAGAGCCGCATCGGCTTTAAGAGCATACTTAATGTCGCCCCCATGAAGCCCGACTGCACGGGTCTTCTGGACGACGGCCGCCATGTCTTCGACGGGCATAATACCCAGCCCACTATAGAAGGCCCCAAGCTTTATAAAAGAAACGGCTACTATTATATTTTTGCCCCTGCCGGAGGTGTAAAGCACGGCTGGCAGACCGTCCTGCGCTCCAAGAGCATATGGGGCCCCTATGAGGAAAAGGTGGTTATGTACAGGGGTTCTACCTCGGTTAACGGACCTCACCAGGGCGCTCTGGTAGACACACCCTCCGGAGAAAACTGGTTTCTCCATTTCCAGGATGTGGGAGTAGCGGGAAGAATTGTTCATCTTCAGCCCGTCCAATGGGTTAACGACTGGCCCGTCATTGGTGATGACAGCGGCGGGGAAGGCTGCGGACAGCCTGTGATGGAATACAAAAAGCCGGATGTGGGCGGAGTCTTTGACCCCGTTTATCCGGCCGACAGTGATGAGTTTGACGGTCCCGCTCTGGGACTTCAGTGGCAATGGAACGCCAATTACCGTGAGGAATGGTACAGCCTTGAAAACAGCCGCATCCGCCTTTACGGACAGAATTATACGGGTAGTCTTAACGATATGCCCCATTTGCTTCTTCAAAAGTTCCCGGCCCCCGAATTCCAGGCTGTTGCCCGGTTGGATTTTTCCGATCTTAAGGCCGGGGACACCGTGGGCTTTATGGCGTTAGGCGGTGTGTACGGCGCCCTTGCCATTCATAAAACCGCTGAAGGCATTGAACTTGTGGCCTATCGCGGCGTTCAGAAGGGCACGGAAGAGAGAACGGTTATAACCGGCGCTAAATTAACCGGCGAGCTTTACCTTAAGCTGACAGTAAAAAACAGCACGGAATGCGAATTTTTCTACGGCATTGACGGCAAGGCGTTTCTGTCTTCCGGCCTTAAGTTTACTACTACCCCCGGTGCCTGGGTGGGAGCCAAGTTCGGGCTGTATGTGACTGGAAGCGGCAGTGCCTCTTCGGATTGGGTGAGGGTTGAGCCTGTTGCGGACTAATACCGGAAGTAATAGGGCAGATCGTTGAGCCTGCCGGGTGAATCCATTAAATTAGAGATTACCGCATAGATGGCATAAACGTAAAAGAGTATTACTGCGACGGTAGTCACAATATTGATGATGACGGTGATGCCGTTTAACTTAAAATAATCATGGAGATTATCAAGGGCTCCTGAAATCTTGTCCGGATCAGGTTCTTCAAGATGCTGCCTTAACTTCTTGGCGGCGTTCAGAAGATTTGCTCCGGATATGATTTTAGGAACACCATAAACAGCTGTTATAATCCCCAGGCATGAAATGGCACCAAAAATGATATCCATGATTGCGATGAATTTCGCCCAGGACACCATGTTTTTTGCACTGGACAGGCTCATGGGGATTGAATCTCGGGATTGATAATTTTCCATGGGACAACTCCTTTACATTTTTGCTCATGATAAGTACAGTTTAATGATCCATACCACAATTTATTTGCCCATTAACATAAAAATGCCCTGTTATGCCGATATCCGGGCCTTTTGCCCGGATATCGAAAACAGAAAGTGTATTATATTATAATTTAATAAACTTATTTTACCGTGTAGGCATTGGCAGGAAGCCACCCGTCGTGGCCCCCAAGAACCTTGTCATATGAAAAGTACTCCGGGATACCGGGATTGGTTAGCTGCTTGCTGAAGGAAACGCGTTTACCCGGTGCTGCGCCGGGGCCTGTGTTGCCATATTCGATATAAGAGCTTACAGCTTCTGCTTTTGGCTTGCCCCAATTATCCCATCCCTCGGGATGAATATGCTTGTCCATGGCACATTCAATAAAGGCGGTTTTGGCATAATCCCGCCATGGGCGGCCCAGATAAATGCTTCCGTCCCCACCTTCACCTGTGATGTCGCACCGGTAAAACACATAGCCGTATTCCTGATTGCTTGGGGTACTGGCTGCGGTAATAAAGGCGGTGCTTTCACTGGAAAGAAGCCTGGACTCAATCCGGCAGCGGTTGAAAAAAGCGGTGCTGGGGCCAAACAGGTAGTCCACATCGCCACTTATAAGACAATTTTCAAAATAGTTGCGGTTGACGTCAAAAAGCCAGGGAACAGTGGACTTTTCAATAAAATCCGGCAGCATCAGCCGCATAAAAACAGGATCCTTTACGTCTCCCGTAAAAATAGTGTCCTGAAAGCCATGAAAGGCACAGTTGTAGAAGGCTGTTCTGTCCGAGGCGATAAATGCGGCCAGGGCCTGACCTGCAACCCTGCCGGGGCCTGCGGTATTTTCAAAGGTAAGGTTCCTGACGGTTATGTCGCTGCCGGAGAAAAAAACAGCGGCCGTATTAAAGGTGCCGTAATCGGTTCCGTCCCCACGTTGTTTTTTGGCGCCGTCGCCATAGCGGATGACCGTATTCTCCCTGTCTTTGCCCACCAGGCAGATATTGTGCTTGCGGATAAACACCTTTTCCTCGTAAATGCCCGGTTCAATAAGTACAGTAACCGTTTCCCGGGGCGTATCCGGAATGGAAAGGATGGCCTCCTGAAGGGAAGAAAAGTCACCGCTGTCTTTTGATACAATAATCATGTTAAGCCTCCGTCTCGTTTGCTTTGCCTTATATAAGACTAAAGGTCCGGCAAATGAATTAAGAATAATGAAATCATTATAGTTCACATGGTTTTGGGAAGGATATAATAAATAATTGACATCCTATAAAATTGTTGAATAAAGGGGTATTCAATATTTTACATAAACAGCCGGGCTGTTGTTGTTATGAGCTGGAAATACTCCTTCAAGGAGAAGGCCTATGTATGGAAAATGGATAAAAAAATAAAAGGAACGCGCCATCCTTCAAAAGATCTTTTTAGGTACCTTCCTGATATCGTTTTTCTTTATTATTTTGGTGTGCTCAATTGGATTTACCTGGCTCAGCAAGGTTACTGAATCCCAAATTGTGGAAAATGATAAAAGGGTTCTGGCCAACTATGACATTGTTTTTGACAATTACATGACCTCTGCGAAAAATACGGCGGAAACCCTCTACAAAAATGTTTATGTCAATCGCATGATTGTTCGGAACGAAAGCCAGTGGAGCGATAACATGTCGGTTATTGCCAATACCATATTGAACAATATCATGGTTAACAACTGGGTTCATTCCCTTTTTATCATGGGAACGGACGGGGTTTTGCTCAAAGCCAGCAATTATACCCTGTTTCCCGAACGCAATATAGACAGCCTGGTGGGGGAGGTTTTTCCCCAATCCCTCAAAACCAAGCTCTTTACCTGGAGTTATACTGGGATAGACGGAAGCTCTGAGGAGCTTCTGGGTGTGTCGGTAGGGGAATGGCCTGCCAGGCAAACCGTTCCTGTGGGAATCATGGTTAATATTGATATTGGTTCCATCACTAAGGAAATGTTCTCCCATAACTGGGAGGGAGAGAATTTTTTTATTCTGGATGGAAAAGGTATTATTCTGGGAAGCGTGGGAGATTTGTTTTCTTTTGGACAGCGCATTGATGATCTTGAAGTTTATAAAACCATTTTCGGGGAGGAATCCGAGAACAGCTTTTCAAAGCTGGATTTTCAAGGGGAAAAGTATTTTCTTAGCTATATCACCGCTCAGGACAACAGCTATTCTATTGTTCATATGCTGCCCTATCATTACATACAGGACCCTGTGGCCCGAATTCGCTGGATTATTCTGTCACTGGGTATAGCCATGGGCATGGGCTCCCTGTTTTTATCCACTTATGTGTC
>JAFADM010000520.1 GCA_023424865.1 Bacillota bacterium
ACAGGCTGATGGACAGAGTGTTTTTAATAATTATGGGGAACCAGTAGGAGTTAAACAGACGAATGAAATTATCCAGTCCTACCCAGTCGCTTCCCATAATGCCCTTTCTCATGCTGAAGTTTTTAAAAGCAATAAGAATGCCGTACATGGGCTTATAGGCAAAAAGAATAATAAAAAGAAGCGCGGGAAGAACCATGACATAGAGCTGCCAGCGCTCCATCATATGCTTTAAGAGTTTGCTTCTTGCGGTGGTCCTTATTGCAATTGGGGATCCTTTAACGGATGATGAGACGGCCCTGTTCATCATAACCTCCTTGAATGTCGCATTTTTAGAGTGCGTTGCGTGCCAGAGCTTTTTTATGGCTGCGGCGGCTGTTTTATTGTTGAGTTCATGGTAGCATGCACCCGGCACCTGGCATAGCAGGTCAATATTATAGCGTATCGGCCTAAAAACACGGCTGAGGCCGCTCTTTCTATAGCAAGCCGCAGAGGTTTAAGAGGGAAACCTTAAATTTCGCCATGGATTAAGTAAAAAATATGGCTAAAATTATGTTTGTGAGCTTAAAAATGAGTAAAGGGTAATTTGACCATAGCCACAGTCTGCTTTGCCGTAAAACCCCTTAAAAGGCTTTGTTTGTATAAAGCGTTCAAAATGGGTTTGTCAGAGCTTGTTTAAGCGGATATAATATCCGTGTGACTGTTAAGCGGAACACCGCAGGTCCAATGACCATGAACAAAGGATGGTAAAATAAATGTATGTCATCGCGGGCCTTGGCAACATGGGCTCTCAATATGAAAGAACACGCCATAACGCAGGCTTTGATGCACTGGACTTTCTGGCAGCCAAATATGGAATCGTTAATTTTAAACCCAAGCACAAGTCCCTCATAGGCGAAGGCGTTATCCAGGGCGAAAAGGTCATGCTCGTAAAGCCTCAAACCTATATGAACAACAGCGGAGAAGCTCTTTCGGAAATACTTTCCTATTATAAAGTTCCTGTTACCTGCCTTGTGGTTCTTTACGACGATATTGATCTGGAAGTAGGTAAAATCCGAATCCGCCCCAGCGGCAGCGCAGGTACCCATAACGGGATGCGCTCGATTATTTACCATTTGCGCCAGGACGATTTTCCCCGAGTACGCATCGGTATCGGAAAGCCTCCTGCTTATATGGATCTTGCGTCCTATGTACTGGGCCGCTATACGGAGGAGGAGCGTCCCCTCGTCAATGACGCGGTGGAGCGGGCAGCCATGGCGGCAGCCGCCTTAATGTGCGGGCCTATGGATGCGGTCATGAACAAATACAATCGTTGAGGGAAATAATATGGAGCTTATCAATAATCTATTGTCCGGTATCCCGGAAATCAATACCCTGGCTAAATGCGCCCGAACGGGCACAGAGGCCTTTTTAAGCGGTCTTTCCGATTCCCAGAAACGGCACCTGGCCTACCTTGTGGCCAAGGAGGCCGGCCTTCAGGGGGTGTACGTGGCCTGGAACGAAATGCAGGCTCGTCAGGCCTATGGGGATTTTTCCTTTCTGACCGGAGATAAGGCGGTTTATCTTTCCAATCGTGAGATAATGCTCTATGATGTGGAGGCCAGAAGCTATGAGCAGACCTATGGCCGTATTACCGCTCTGGCCAGAATCCTTAAAAAGGATTACCGCTTCATTGTAACCTCTGTTGAGGCACTCATGCAATTTTACATGCCTCCAAAGAATTTTGAGGCAAGCATCCTTACCTTAAAGCCCGGCGACAGCCTGCCAGGCGGAGAGCTTGAAAGAAAGCTTCTGGAGATGGGTTATGAGCGCGTAGAGCAGGTAGAGGGTAAGGGACAGTTTGCTTTGCGGGGAGGCATCCTGGATATCTTTCCGGTGAATGCCGAAAATCCCTGCCGTATTGAATTTTTTGATATTGAAATTGATTCCATGCGCTGGTTCTCAACGGATACTCAGCGTTCCACAGGTCATTGCGACGCTCTTGTGCTCTATCCTGCCCGGGAGATTGTCTATGGAAGAGACGCTATTCCCGCCATTGGGGAAAAGATTAAAAAGGAGCTGGAGGAAAGCCTTTCAGCTGTCAGCTCTGAAATACGCCCGCTTTTAAAGAAAAACATCGGCCGCTACTTGGAAAAGCTGCAGGACAGTCATTATTTTACTGGAATGGACAAATTCATTCCATATCTTTTGGATGAAAAGGCCAGCCTCTTTGACTATTTGGGCCAGCGCCATCTGGTGGTGTTTGAAGAGCCGGAACGGGCCAGGGAGCGTATGGAAAATGAAACGGAGGAGCTTCACAATCTGTGTGAAACCCTTCTGGGCAAAGGTATGATCCTGAAGGATACCTTCTCCCTTCTCTTTGATCCGGATACGGCCATTGAAAAGGCAGCCAAAAACAGTATTCTGACATTGGCTCCCTTTGAGCAGAACCACCCCATTACGGGAAATCCCTGCATCCGAACCAGCCTCAAGGGTTCCAGCGTCAGTCCCTATAACGGCAAGCTGGACCTTTTATGCGAGGATATTAAAAGATGGGCGGAGGACGGCTGTAAGGTCATGCTTTTATGCGCATCCGAGGAGCGTATGGAAAGGCTTTCGGAAGCCCTCAGGGAAAAGGCTGTTTCCACGGTAATGCATTCGCCGGGCAAAGCCTGGCCTCAGGGAGCAGCGGTGGTTGTAACCCGGGGAGCCCTCCAGAGCGGCTTCATTTACCCGGATCATAAGCTGGTTCTGGTGGCCGAAAGCGATATCGCCGCGGGAAGAGCCAAGGCGTCCCGCCCTAAAAAGGTAGAAAAGGGCCGGCGCATCTCTTCCTTTACCGACTTAAAGCCGGGGGATTATGTGGTTCACCAGGCTCATGGCATCGGTGTTTACAACGGCATTGAGCAGCTTGTGGTGGACGGTATCCGGAAGGATTACCTGAAAATTGCCTATCGGGACAATGGATCTCTTTACATTCCCACCACCAGCATGGATCTTATACAGAAATACATCGGCTCCGAGGGGCGTGAACCCCGGCTTAACAAGCTTGGAGGCACCGAATGGGCCAAGGCCAAAACAAAGGTTAAGGAATCCCTGCGTTTTCTTGCCGATTCCCTTATAAAGCTTCAGGCGGAGCGCCGCAACATGAAGGGCCATAGCTTTGCGTACGATACAGTGTGGCAGAGGCAGTTTGAGGAGGCATTCCCCTATGATGAAACCCCGGATCAGCTAAGGTGTGTGGAGGAAATAAAGAAGGACATGGAGGCCGAAACCGTTATGGATAGGCTCCTTTGCGGGGATGTAGGCTACGGTAAAACCGAGGTGGCCTTAAGAGCCGTATTTAAATCGGTGATGGACGGCAAGCAGGCCGCTTTTCTGGTCCCCACAACAGTACTGGCTGCCCAGCATTTTGAGAATTTTAAAAAACGGTTTTCCGGCTTTCCCATTCAGGTGGAAATGCTGAGCCGCTTTAAAACCGATGCGGAGCAAAGGGCTGTAATCAGGGAGCTTAAAAGCGGCAGGGTTGATGTGGTGGTGGGCACCCATATGCTTTTAGGCAAAGAGGTTAACTTCAAGGATCTGGGCCTTTTGGTGGTGGACGAGGAGCAGCGCTTTGGCGTGGAACACAAGGAAGCGATTAAAAGCCGCTACCCCAAGGTGGATATTTTAACCCTGTCGGCCACACCCATTCCACGGACTCTTAACATGTCGCTGACAGGCATAAGAGACATCAGTACCCTGGAGGATCCGCCGGAGCACCGTTATCCGGTTCAAACCTATGTGGTGGAACACAGGGACGACATTGTCCGGGATGCCATCCACAGGGAGCTGGCCAGGGGCGGACAGGTGTTTTACCTGTACAACCGGGTTCAGGGTATTCATTCACGTATGGCCCATATTCAAGGCCTTGTTCCCGAAGCCCAGGTGGGCTATGCCCATGGCCAGATGGGGGAGAGGGAGCTGGAGCGGGTCATCCAGTCCTTCCTCGACGGCGAGTTTGACGTGCTGGTATGTACCACCATCATTGAATCGGGAATTGATATGCCCAATGTGAATACCATTATTGTGGAGGATTCGGACCGTTTGGGCCTGGCTCAGCTCTATCAGCTCAGGGGCCGTGTAGGGCGCTCCAACCGGTTGGCCTACGCTTATCTGACCTACAGGAGAGACAAGGTTTTAAACGAGGTGGCTGAAAAAAGACTCAAGGCCATCCGGGAATTTACCGAGTTTGGTTCCGGCTTTAAAATTGCCATGCGTGATTTGCAGATCCGGGGTGCAGGCAATCTCTTGGGGCCCGAACAGCACGGGCATCTGGAATCGGTGGGCTACGACATGTATTTAAGGCTTCTGGATGAGGCCGTAACGGAGCTTAAGGGCGAAGCAGCGCCTCAGAAGTCCCTGGAAACTACGGTAGAGCTCAATCTCAGCGCTTATATCGATTCGGGCTATATTGGCGACGAGGAGCAGCGCATAGACATGTACAGGGATATTTCCGCCGCGGACAGCGAGGAAGGCATGCTGGATATCCGGGATGAGCTTCTGGACAGATACGGGGATATTCCCGAGGAAACGGACCTCCTTATTGAGGTGGCTTATATCCGAAATTTAGCGGCGGCTCTCAATTTTTCCTCCGTTAAGGAGCGGGACGACACCGTGATGTTTAATTTTTCGGATAACACCGGAATAAAAATTGAGCAAATTGGCGAATTAATGGGCAAGTGGCGGGGCAAGCTTTTATTCAGTGCAGGGAAGCAGCCGTATCTGGCCCTTCGCGCAAAAGGGCTTAAAAAGCGGGAAATGCTGCAGAATATTAAGATTCTATTACAGGACCTGCAGAAATTGAAGTTGTCGGTTTGATTGATTATAATTAAAAAGTCACAAGGTATTTTTAAAAATACACGAGTTTCTAGTTTAA
>JAFADM010000575.1 GCA_023424865.1 Bacillota bacterium
CCACAAGAGAGTGCGCGCGGTGTCGTCGCCTTTTTGAAATAATGGGACTTGAAGATGTTTGCCCGGTTTGTGCCCCATTGGATCAAATGGAGTTTCAAAAAATTAAAGATTATCTTATGGAACATCAAGGTGCCAGTTCCAGTGAGGTTATGCAGGAAACCGGTGTTTCCATCAGGCAAATCAAGCGTTATCTTAAAGAGGAGCGACTTGAAATTGTTGGAGAAAATAAAGGGTTTCTTAAATGCGAACTCTGCGCGAAGCCCATTCGAAGCGGACGCTTTTGCGATGATTGCTTTGTTGAGGGTACCACACTTCGCAGAAAAGGCCTGCTGGATTCGCCAGGTGCATCCTCCCAAGGAGGCTATAAGGATCTGCCCGAAAGAGAACAAAAATTGCAAAAGGGTTTTCGCTACGGAGAAAAAGGGAAATAAAAGCATCGCTATCGCTAATAAAAGCAAAACGGATAATAAATGGGAGAGCTTCAAGCTCTCTCTTTTTGTTGCAAAGCGGGTGAGTGGTGTTATTTTAAGTCTGACTCTATGTTTTAATTAGGTTTATGCTATAATAATGTCGGTTTGAAATATAACAGGGGCTAAAGCTATAAATAAATTAAGATAGCCTGGCAGTTTAATTGAAGATGTGTATAAAGATGCAACATTATATAGGTGAAAGGTGCTGCGAGATGCAGCATGATATAAGTGGAAGATGAGTGAAATGAAAGAGACTGTTGTAATAAAGATAGACTTTGATAATTTGGATCCGCACTTAAATACGGATTTAAATACAAAAGCCATAGACCAGAGTATTAAGCCTGCAGCTCAGGCCATTACTCAGGGAAAGCTGGTGGTGTTTCCCACAGAAACGGTTTACGGTTTAGGTGCCAATGCATTGGACAATGAGGCGGTGGAATCCATATTTGAGGCAAAAGGACGCCCCTCCGACAATCCTTTAATTGTGCATATTTCTGAGAAAAGTCAGTTGGCTGGCCTTATTCAGGCGCTTCCTCCAAAAGCTGAAATACTCATGGAAGCTTTCTGGCCAGGTCCTTTAACTCTAATCCTCAAAAAATCCGGACAGGTACCTAAAGGGGTTACGGCTGGGTTGGAGACGGTAGGTATACGCATGCCGGCACATCCTGTGGCGCTTAGCTTGATCCGCCAGTCAGGCATTCCCATTGCCGCACCCAGTGCCAATTTATCGGGAAGGCCAAGTCCGACTCAGGCAGAGCATGTCCTTACGGATTTGAACAAGCGTGTGGATTTTATTATTGATGGCGGAAGCTGTGAGGTGGGCCTTGAATCCACCGTGCTTGACGTCACGGTGGAGCCTCCTGTAATTCTTCGTCCCGGCGGAATAACGCAGGAGATGCTTGAAAAGGTTATCGGCAAGGTCGATTCCAATGCCATTATCAACGGAGATGAAAAGGAAGCGGAAGCGGACAGTCTCAAGCCCCGGGCACCGGGAATGAAATACAGGCATTATGCCCCTGCTGCTGAAATGTATCTTGTAGTGGGCCATAAAAAGAAAGTCATGGAAGTTATAAATAATCTGGCTCAGAGAGCATCTGATAACAATAAACGGGTAGGCATTATGGCAACGGATGAGACCATGCCCTTTTATAAGGCTCCGGTTGTGGTGAGCGTAGGGTCTGTAAAGGCTCTGGATAGAGTAGCGTCGGGGATATATCAGGCCTTGCGGCAATTTGACCGAGAAGGTGTAGATGTTATTTTTAGCGAAGGTTATCCGGAGAAGGGGCTTGGCGTAGCCATTATGAACAGGCTTAAGAAAGCCTGTGGCGGTAAAATTGTGGACGCTGACAATAAAAGTTAAAAGTTAATTTTTTTTCATAAAATTAACTGAAAACACTTTAAATTGAAGCTTGTATCTGTTATAATCACACTATCATCCTCGGACGCATCAAGAATTTGCCGGCAGGATGCTTGCAAATAAGGTACTGGGAAGGGATACGTTACGGCTCCCCCCGCCGGGTTTTTCCCTTCTCTCCTTTCTTGCAGGTTCGTTATTATTTGAAGCCTGTTTAAAAGAGAAAAGTGCTTAACGTAAAGTCATAAATTCTTGAAAGTCACATTTGAACAATGTCCTTCATTAGTTTTACCCCTTAAATACCTGAACGAAACTTATTGTTTAAGCTTTTTCACCAACATTCGCTTTAATGGCTGTTTTTCTCATTGTAACAGCTCTTTTGGGAACAGTTCTTCAAGCTAAACGAAAAACTTCTTATCTCTTATCCTATATATCGAAGCAGGCTTCTCTCACCTCTTTGGCGTCATCTTTATTTTCCGTGCCGCTTTTTTTACTTGTTACCCATAGCCGCCCTTAGTATAATAATTCTGGTACTTTATGCATAGCAAATCGAAAAACCTTATATAGCTGGGTTCTGTTATTTAATCAAAAGCACCCTTTCCCTTAATTAAAAATAAATTAGCAATGCAAAGGTTGTAATTGGTTATTAGATTGTTGTGCAATGTAAACACTATGCATAAGGCGCGGCGGAAAACGGCTGGATTTTTTGAAGCTGTCCGCTTATTGCGGATTTTAACTGAAAGCCGGAATGAAAGGAGCCTTCCAATGAAAATTGTTTTTGTTTGTACAGGGAATACCTGCAGAAGCCCCATGGCGGCTGCTTTATTTGAAGACATCCTCAATGATCGGAAAGGAAACGGAGCAGGAGAGGCTGTTGTTGTCCAGTCGGCAGGATTATATGCCTATGGTGGGGATCCGGCAAGTGCACAGGCCAGGGAAGTTATGGCTAAAGAATACAAATTGGATCTGACAAACCACAGGGCAACGGTTTTGGACGATTCCCACATTCGGGATACGTATTTGCTGTTGACCATGACCCGTCATCATAAGGAAATGCTTTTAGATATTTATCCTGAAGCTGCGGACAGGGTTTTTACCTTGAAAGAGTTTGCTGAAATCGGCACCGATG
>JAFADM010000585.1 GCA_023424865.1 Bacillota bacterium
GCCTACAAGTTTGTGCTCTGCAAGCATTCTCTTTACGCTACAGGACGCACAGGGGCAATCGTTTCCGAGTCGACGGACTTAAATGTATTTACCTTGGATTTCGGAGAGCTGGGAGAACAGCAGATTATTGCCAGAGTGGCTTACAATGAGATGGATCTGGTGATTTACTTTGCCGATCCTGAATCAATGGAAAGCAGTAATTTAACCCAGCTATGGGCTTTGTGCGATCAAAACAACATTCCCATCGCAACCAATCTGGCAACAGCCGAGGTTCTTATTAACGGACTTCAGCGGGGTGATTTTGCCTGGCGCGAGCTTGTTACTAAAAAGTAAGGCTTGCCCGATTTTGACGTACAAATAAAAATCCTTCCATGTAAAGTAAGAGCATAGTGACTATGCTCTTTTTTGTTGTGTTGAGAAGGCTCTGCCAAACTTAGTACCAGGGGTTTTGAAAGGATTAATCATAACCGGCCACCTCTTTTGCATAGGATTCAGGTAGGTGAATAATCCTTACATGCATGATTGATACCTTATAGCTAGGAAGCGCTCATTGAATCAAGTTATTCCATAAACGCTTCTTATCCATTGGGTTGCGGGCATAGCCCGCTTTGGACAGTGCAGTAACGGGAGATAAAAGGCAGGGGGACTTGGGATGGAATGGATGGAGAGCTCTTCGGAAACAAATTACGATAAATATAAAAGCTATATCCAGCGGCGACGGATTGTGCCTGTTTCGAAGGAAATCAAAGAGGCTGACGGGAAAAGCAGCGGCGAGGACCGGGAGCCAATGTCGGCAGATGCAGATATTGGGGAGAACGATATTCGAGGCAGCAGTAAGAGCTATGCCTTCGAATCGGCTATGCCGGAAGCAACCGAGGATGGCATGTGGTCCAGCCTGGGCAGCAGAAATGCGGAGGACAGGAGTACAGAAAGCCGGAGCACTGGCGAAGATAATCCAATAGATGATTATAATCTCAGGGATAGCTATTCCGGACAGGACTCCGCCCTGCGCAGCTACCAGCCTTCCACCTTCCGCAAGGTTGATCCTGCGTTATACAGGCGGATGCAAAAGACCAACGCCTATCCGTCCGGACATACCCAGGCCTTTCGAAGCCCATTGCCCTCCGGCGACTCCTACCGCGGGGGGACAGCGGGTCATACATACCGTCAGGCCCATACCGGCAGGGAAGGAGAAGGTGACAGCAACCGGATAAATGTTCTGGCTGTTAAAATCATCAAACAATCTCTGGCCTGCTTTGCACTGCTTGGTATTATTCTTTTAATGCAGGAACGCGCGGATATGGCCCCTGCACTGGCTTTTGTAAAGAAGCAGGTAGTGGAAACCCATATTGAGCCTCAAAGCCTGCTTGACGGCTTTCAGAACCTTGTTACAGAGTGTTCCAAGTGGTTGGGGGGATCGCCCTGATTGCAATAATTATTTCCTCAATCCTTGCTGTGCTTTTGCATGAGGGAGCACATGCAATTTGTGCACGGCTTCTCGGTATGTCGCTTATCTACGTAAGACCGACAGCAGTGGGTATGAAGGCCCGACTGAGAGGTAATTTCAAAAGCTTCAAGAAGATGACTCTTTTTTATCTTTCCGGACCAGCAGGCAATTTTTTAATCGCAGCCGTTTTGTGGCGGTATGACGGGGAATTGGGAGCTTTGTGTGATGCCAACCTTGCCATAGGCGTTTTTAATCTTCTGCCTATGTATCCGCTGGACGGAGGACAGATCGCACTCATTGTGCTATACAAGCTCATGGGAAGCTCAGGCGCCTTTGTGCTTATAAAGCGAGTGACCATTGTTGTAAGGATTCTTATGTACGCCGGCGGCCTTTTACAGCTTATTATTCTTAGAAATCCAAGCCTCTTAGCCGCTGCCCTGGTACTTCCCGGTACAAGACTTCTGGAAGAGAAGGTAGGTATGATGAAACTGGAAAATCTAATTAATCGAAAACAACGGATAATAAGCAAGGGCGTGTACCCCGTAAGGCATGTGGTGGTCATGGACAGCTGCACTCTGGGCGACGCGCTGCAGCGTATGGATTATGACCGGTTTCACATCCTTTACGTGCTGAACAGCAATATGGAGATTGTAGGACAAATCACGGAGCAGCAGGTGATAAAAGCGCTGCAAACCTGCAATGCCTCGGATAAAATGTGCGATGTCTTCTTCTTTGGCCTGTAAGCGCCTATGCCTCTTCCCCATAAAATACAACATTGCCACAGGCAGGAGGGATATGCTAAAATCAAACTTAAGGATCGCAACCGATCCTTAAGAGGAGGGGAATCCTTAAATGGATATATTTATTGAAAAAATTGTCAAGAGACGGAAGACGCCCACCGATATCGCCTTTGCCGTTCTCATGGTATTGGTGGCACTCATTCTCAGCTTTGTAGCCTTTACTTTTCTTCAATCCTTCGCCATTGTTGTGGTTTTCGGAATCGGTTATCTGGCATATATTCTTATTACCCGACGCAACATTGAGTACGAATATTCCGTAACCAACGGCGATTTGGACATTGACATGATAGCGAACCAGCGTAAAAGAAAACGGGTCTTTTCCATGAGCTGCAAGGAATTTGAAGTGGTGGCAAAGGTAAAATCCGCTCAGTATACTCATGAGATGAAAGAATGTAAGACAGTTAAGGATTTTACATCCTTATCACCCAATGCGGATATCTGGTTTATATTCCACAGACAGGGAGGAACGCCCACCGTTGTACTTTTTGAGCCAACCTCTCAAATGATTGACAATTTCAGAACCTTTATCCCAAGAAAGGTTTTTCAGTATTAACCGGTTAAAGCCTTTCATAAAGACCGGACAAAAGCTGCATCTTTCAAGGTGCGGCTTTTATTATAATAATAAGATTCCGAGGCTCTGGGGATATGCCTCAAGCCAATGCTTTAAGAATATCTAAGCAATACCGAAAGCCAAAGGAAGCTTTTCTGCTTCAATTACAATAACTTACCGGAAACCGGCTGCAAGTATAAAAAAACGAAAAGAAAAAGGGGGAACGGAATGGGAAAAAAAAGAGTGGCAGTACTGATGATACTGTTTTTGCTGCTTATAACCATTGGGGGCCTGTACCGAGTCTGGGTGACTAATAATACGCCTAATGACAGCATGGCCGATCCCTTCCAGACAAAGGGAACCAGATTGGTTATAGGGGGCGAGGAGATTAAAACGAAGGCTCCTGCCCTCTACAGGGATAGTCAGGTACTTATTGATTTTGAAACCGTAAAGGCTTACATCGATCCGTATATCTGGTGGGATGAAAGCTTAAAGCAAATCACCGTCACCACAAAGGACAGAGTAATACGTATGAAAACCGGCAGCCTGGACGCGCTTATCAATGATGAGCCGCTGACCCTGTCCTTTTCTGCAGTTGAAGAGGGAGGCGCTGTCTATCTGCCTCTGAATTTTCTAAAAGACTTTTATCTCATCAACGTGAGTTACGCAGAGGACACGGACTGTGTCATTATTGATTTTAAAAACCGGATTTACCGTACTGCTTATCCCCTGACCTCAGAGGCTGTGATGAGAAGGGGAATGCACATAAAGGATCCCGTGGTTAAGCGCTTTGAGGAAAGCAGCCTGGCTGACCCTGTCTCGGAGCTTTACGTTTTTGAGGAATATGAAAGCTGGTACAAGGTGAGGGATAAAAGCGGGATTTTGGGCTATATCGCCAAAAGCCAGGTTAAACTGACGGAAATGACTCTGACGGAGGAATTTTTGAACAATCGAAATGTTCCTGTCCTCACCCAGGGTAAAATAAATCTTGTCTGGGATATGTCCTACTCAAAAAAAAACATTACCTTTTCTAAATCCAGCACCCCGGGGATAGATGTTATTTCGCCTACCTGGTTTGAAATTGTGGACAGGGAGGGGACCATTAAAAATCGGGCAACCCCGGAATATGTGGGTTGGGCTCATGAAAACGGATGGCAGGTGTGGGCTCTTTTCGCAAACGATTTCAGCGACATAGAGGGAACACATATTCTTCTTAACGATTCCGAAAAACGCAGGCAGCTTATACGCAGCGTTTTGGCCTATGCCGCCCTTTATAGGGTGGACGGCATCAATCTGGATTTTGAGAATATCTACAAAGAGGACAAGGATGCTTATACCCAGTTTGTCAGGGAGTTTACACCTCTGGCACGGGAGCAGGGGCTTGTGGTGTCCGTCGATGTCACCATACCCGACGGCAGCGATACCTGGTCCAAATGCTTTGACCGCAAGGCTCTGGCTGAAACGGTGGATTTTGTCTGCCTGATGACTTATGACCAGCATTGGGCCTCCAGCCCCATAGCAGGATCTACGGCCGAGCTTGCCTGGGTAGATAAAAACGTGGAAAAGACACTTAAGGAAGTTCCCGCTCAGAAGCTGCTTCTGGGTATACCTCTGTACACCCGGCTCTGGACGGAAGAGACGGTTGAGGGCAAGTCCTCGGTTAGCTCAAAGGCTCTCAATATTGTCTCCGCATGGAAGCAGGTGGAGGAGAATGAAGCCGTGCTTGCCTGGAATGCCTCCTCCGGCCAATATCAGGCCAGCTACGAAAAGGACGGCAAGGTCTACAAGCTCTGGCTGGAGGATGCGGATGCGGTGAATATGAAAACCTCCCTGGTTCATAAATACAATTTGGCCGGTGCCAGCGTTTGGGCCGCTAATTTTGCCGATGAAAAGGTTTTTGAGGTCTTTGAGAGAAATCTTAAGCAAATAGCCCACTATGATGAATGGAAAAGCACCTACGAGGGACCTGCGGCCGATACATCAGGAAGCAACTAGAGGGAGGCTCAAAGGGTAGAGCTGCACCCTACTTTTAGCAATTGATAACTTAAAGCCTGTATGCTAAAATAAACTTTATTCCGGTTTAACACAACGTAAAGGATTTAACTTATGGATAAAGTCAATGATATACCCGCAAGCCCGCTAGATATGCTGCTTCTGCCGGTCTGGCTCCATAAAAGAATTACTGTCGGTTTAAATGGACTGTTTCTTGCTTTTCTTTTTGTGGGTAGCTTTGACATGTTTTTTTACAGAGAGCTTTATGCCTCCTCCTTTTTTCAAGGGAATTTCCTGCAGATTGCATTCAAGCTTATAGGCTTTGCCTTCACAGCCTTTTTGGTAGGCATGCTGGATGTGGTGAGCACCATGTATCCGGTAGCGGATTTTGCCCGGTTTATCGGAAAACGCAGTGAAAAATATGTCAGTCCCAGATTCCCTGTCGTTCTTATGAAATCCTATGCATGGTCCCATGTCATTGCCCTGCTTCCCTATGGCCTGTGGTCCTTTCTTGGCATTGAGTGGGCGTCTGTTAATGCTTTTTCGCCTATGGCTTATCGATTGACTCTTGCCATTCTGATAACCGTCCTGGAGCTACTGCCTTTTGGGCAGCTGGGTATTATTTACCGAACAATAAGCGTTAAAACCCGGATTCAGGTTTTCGGCAAGCTTATTCTTATCCTTGCGGCTTATTTTTGGATGCAGCTAAGCAGTAATGCCCTCCAGTTCTTCCAGGAAATCGCCTATTTCTTTCTTGTCCGTATGTGATTTTAGATTCAGTACTGGATTTGACTTGCTTGAGCGCTGGTTTATGGTTTATCTTATCCACTTCGGAATCAAAATTTTTTGGAATTGCGCTTGTATTATCCGGGGGTATGCCTTATAATAATAATGCTATTTTGTCCCGTTAGTCTAAAGGATAAGACGATGGATTCCGGTTCCATTAATGTGGGTTCAATTCCTGCACGGGACGCCAAAAAAAGTTAAAG
>JAFADM010000062.1 GCA_023424865.1 Bacillota bacterium
AAATCCAAAGGCTCAACAGTATTCCGGACGCAAAGGTACGCAGCCTGCCGGTGGGGATGAAGCTAAAGCTTCCGGTTCAGGGAGGTGGCTAAAATGTATGAGCTTCTCTTGGACAATAAGAACGGGAATGTGTGGGATATTGGTGATTCTGCCTCGGACATTGCCTGGAAAACCGGAAGGGCCGGGAAAGCCGGGAGCCTGGAATTTTCCTTTATTAAAAATCCCCTGTATCAGCATAAGGCTTTCACCGTTAATAACGGGGATGTTGTACGCTTCAAAAAAGATAATTCTTCTATTTTTTACGGCTACATCTTTAATATTGAGGAGGGCAGCGGAGACGAAGTCAAAATAACAGCCTATGATCAAATCCGCTACCTTCTGAACAATGCAACCTATGTGTTTAAAAATTCAACCGCATCAAGCATTCTTCGCAGGCTTGCCGCCGATTTTAAATTAACGCTGGGAAAAGTGGATGATACGGGCTATGCTGTTCCATCCATGATTGAGGACGGGCAAAAGCTTCTGGATATTGTTTGCAAGGCCCTGGATGCCACGCTGACTCAAACCGGACGCAACTACTTTTTGTTTGATGATTTCGGAGCCCTTTCACTCCGCCTTTCCGACGACTTCTTGATGGACTTTTACCTGGGTCCTGAAAGCCTTTTGTATGATTTTAGCGCCAAGAGAAGCATTGACTCCGATACCTTTAACCGCATCAAGCTATACAGGGACAATCAGAACACAGGCAGGCGCGAGGTGTATCAGCTGGACGACAGCAGTTCCATGGCAAAATGGGGGCTTCTCCAGCTTTACCAGTCGGTTGATGAGAATTATAACGGGGCACAGATAAACCAGATGCTCAACAGCTTAATGGCTCTAAAGAACAGGGAAAGCAAAAGCCTCCAGCTTGAGGCTTTGGGAGAAGTGCGTGTCAGGGCGGGGTGCTATATACCTGTGGTCATTGAAGAATTCGGGATAAATCAACCCTTTTTAATAGAGGAATGCACCCATAACTTTAAAGGCTCGGAGCATACCATGAGCCTGGAACTGAAGGTGATTTGATGAGCAGCTTGCTAAACATCATTAAAAAAGCGGGGCTTCAGGCTGCGGATGCCTCTGTTCCCGTGTCGGTTCAGTTTGCAGTGGTGACGGAGGCAGAGCCGCTGGCTGTTAAGGTGGACCAGCGGTTTACACTATATGAAGAATTTCTAATCATTCCCGAAAGGCTACGCGGAAAGCTGGCTTTGGGAGACAGCCTTATTCTGCTGCGCGTTCAGGGCGGACAGCAATTTATTGTTTTAGACAAGGGGGTGGCAGGATGATTCCAGCCGGAGGAATAGGAGCGGTACAGCTTGTGGAAGCGCAGGAGCCCTCCCGCACATGGTTTATCGATATGAAGTCAAATCGGCTAAAAGGAATGACGGACGGTCTGGAGGCAATGAAGCAGGCCGTTTTTTTGATCCTCAACACGGAGCGTTTCCATTTTCTTATTTTTTCCGACAATTACGGTTCAGAGCTCCAGGGGCTTTTAGGCAAAAGCGGCCGTTTTGTGAGAGCTGAAATAGAAAGACGAATCAGGGAAGCCCTGCTTCAGGACAGCCGAATAAGCAATGTAACGTTTGATGCCATAGAGGAAAGTGATGAAGGCTTAACCGTAAACTTTACGGTTACCAGTACGGAAGGATCCTTTCAATACACACAGGAGGTGAGGTTGTAATGTATGAAGCATGTACCTATGACTATTTACTAAACAGAATGCTGGACAGGGTGCCCTCCTCAATTGACAAGCGGGAGGGCTCCGTTATTTATGCGGCGCTTGCTCCGGCTGCAGCCGAGTTGGCTCAGCTCTATGCCGATATGGATGTGAATTTACGGTTAGGATTTGCATCCACCTCTTCCGGTGAATATCTGGCATTGAGGGCATCTGAAATGGGGATAGAAAGAAAGCCAGCCACAAAAGCCAAGCGGAAAGGCGTATTCCTTGCGTCGGGGGAAGTGCCTGTGGACGTGCCTCTTGGCAGCCGTTTTACAGCCGACAGCCTGAATTATGTGGTGCTTAACAAGCTGGAAGCAGGGGTTTTTACCCTGGAATGCGAAACAGCCGGAGAAGAGGGAAACAGCCCTGTGGGAGCCATGCTTCCCATCGACTATATTCCGGGGCTTTCTCAAGCCAACCTTACGGATATTCTTGAAGAAGGAACGGACGAGGAAAGCGACGAAAAGCTTCTGGAAGAATACCGCATACGGGTAAGGCAGCCCGCAACCTCCGGCAACAGCTATCAATACAGGCAATGGGCCATGGAGGTTTCAGGCGTTGGGGATGCTAAAATTTTTCCGCTGTGGGACGGACCGGGAACCGTTAAGGTGGTTATTGTGGATACGGAGCGTCAGCCCGCGCAGGCCGGCCTGGTTTCGGAAGCGGCGGCTCATATTGAAGAGGTTCGTCCCATCGGTGCGGCGGTTACGGTGGTTTCCGGCTCAGGAAAGGCGATTAATGTGTCGGCAGCGGTTGCGTTGGCCTCGGGCTATTCACTGCAAAGTGTTTCGAATGCTTTTACGGCTGCTTTTTCCGATTATCTTAAAAGCATAGCTTTTTCTCTAAGCTATGTTAGCTATGCCCGAGTGGGCACCTTGCTTTTAAGCATTCCCGGAGTTCTGGATTATACAGCGCTTACGGTAAACGGAAATACCGCCAATGTTGCTCTGTTAAATGAAGAAATACCTGTTATTGGCACAGTGGATTTGGAGGTGTAACGGATGGCTTATCCTGAATCTCCAGATCATTTTTACGAGAAGCTCAATAAAAAGCAGGATGGAAGCCTTTACCTGATTGAAGAAGAAATTAAGGTTAACGGCGGGGTATATGAAGGCCTTCTTGCCCATGACACTATTACTCCCGGCAGTATACGCGTTTTTACGGGGCCTGAATTTTCTGGTGAAGAGGTTACCCAGTTTGTTGTGTCCATACCTTCTGAGGCCTCCTGGCAGCGGAGGATTAAGCTTTTTTCAGATATCAGCCCGGTTTATGTTTCCTATACCACACCGGGAGATACGGTGGAGGCCCAGGACATCAATGTGCTTCAGAACAGCTTATTGGCCACTCAGGGCGAAATTGAGAGGTATAAAGAAGCCGGAATTATTGACGGCGGTTATTTTACAGGGGAGGTTGAATAAAATGCCACAACAAACCATAAGAATCCGGAGAGGCACCCGTGCCGAGCTTAATACGGCGGGGCCTCTTTTGTCCGGTGAAATGGGCTTTTGCACCGATACCAGGGAGTTGTACATCGGTGATGGAGCGGAAAATATTTTTGCCGGGCGGGCCATGTCGGGATCAGAGGCGGCACGGCCTGATGCATCCACGCTTGGACGTTTTTATTATGTTACCAGCGGAACCAACGCAGGCTATTTGTATTTTGATACCGGCACCCAGTGGCAGCGGGTGAATTCCCGAAAGCTCACAGACCTGACGGGTACACTGGATGATGTAGCTGACGGTACTAATTATGCCAGAGTTAAAAAAACTGAAATCACCAACGGCCAGGTCAATCGGGTTTCCGACGGAACCAACACCAGTACGGCAGCCCAGCTTCGTTCCCACTTGGACGACGCTTCAAAGCATCGGCTTATTAACGACAGCGGCAGTGGAGCGGTGGATTTATGGAGTGCTCAAAAAATTGGCAATGAAATCGAGCTTGCCAAGAGAAATATCGAACCCCAGGCCTCGGTGAAGAATCGGACAACTACAGCGCCTCCGGGAACGCCTGTTGTAGGAGACCGATACATTATCCCCACCGGAGCTACCGGTGCATGGGCCGGCAAGACGGATCAGATAGCAGAGTACGCAGCAGGAGCGTGGAATTACTACCCGCCCTCTGTAGGCTGGACGTCCTATGTGGACGAGGAGCAAAAGATATACAGCTGGAACGGCACTGCATGGGTGCGTACCGGCGGTGCATTACAGACTGTCACCGCCGGTAACGGTCTTACTGGCGGAGGACAGGCAGATACCGTGACTTTAAATGTGGGAGCGGGCAACGGCATAACCGTGTCGGCTGACGCTGTGGCGGCTAAAGCAGGCAAGGGCGTTTTGGTCAATACCACAGGCATTGAGGCCAATGTGGACGGCTCCAGTATTATTTATGACACTGTCAACGGGAATCGACTGATGGTTTCCGTCATTGACGGTGGAACCTTTTAAGGGGGGAATCCTTTGGCCAGAAAAGTACTTATTCAGGTTTACAGGGGGACAGAGGCCAATATTGGTACCCTAAACCCTGGCGAGCTGGGGTTTTGTACCGACAGCAGCAGGCTGTATATCGGTACCGCCTCAGGAAATGTTCTGCTTGCGGCAGCCAAT
>JAFADM010000093.1 GCA_023424865.1 Bacillota bacterium
AACACAAGAGGGCCTGCTCATAGGTGAAGCCCTCCACCGCATTAAACCGGGTGAACATAAACTGTACTCCGAAAAAGGCCGTAAACGATGTGATGAACTGCCCAAAAATAGTCAAAAAGAAAGATACCTTGTATTGCATCTGACTTTTCAAATGCAATGCAAAAAGATTCAGGTACAATCCCATATTATCCTCCCTGTACAGTCACTTTTTTCAGCGCGCGGCCCATGGCGGCCTGCCCGATGAGAACCAGCACTGCCAGCCAGAATATTTGGAAGGCAATACCCCTTAAGGCATCGGAGCCTGCGATGTTGCCGCTATAGATACGCAGCGGCATATTCTGCATTGCCGCAAAGGGAAGCCATTGGACGACAGCAAGAACAGGCGCAGGAAAAAAAGGCAATGGAATAATGCCCCCGGAAAGAAAGCTTGTCATGGCAGTCACTATAATGCGTACACCCCTTTGGGAAAGCGTATAGAACAGCGAAATATACATAAGCATGGCAAACGCCACCACAACACCCAATGCAAGCACGACAGACAGTAAAAACAGAAAAAATAATCTTCCATTAGGTGGTAATGACATTCTGTACGGCTCCGGCATAATAAAGGCCAGCAGTAATGCAGGGACGCAATTCACCACGGTAAACGATACCCGGTTAGCTGCTGATTGGCTGAACCAGAGCCCATACAGGCTCATAGGCCGGACAAGCTCATAGGCAATAGAGCCGCTTCCGATGGATGAGTAAATAGCGCTGTCTTGAAAAACAACTGCGAAAAGTACCAGCAAAATTTCCTGAAGCCATAGGTAGGAAACCGTTTGCGAAAATTCCATGGGGAAGGCAGCGGGATTGGCCCGGTAAAACGCCGAGAACGCCAAAATTTCCATAATACCCCAGGCAAATCTTGCGACAATTTCACCAAACAAAACGGAGCGGTATTGCAGATTATTTATGAAGCGTATTCGGAATACGGACAGATACATTTTCATATCTGATACTCCTTATAGAGCTCCGCTACCATTTCCTCAGCTGTAATGCCTGAGACCGACACATCAAGCAATTCCGTTTGTGCGGCAAGATGGGCAATCGCTTCCGAAACGGGCAGAACCGAGGGGATGAGAGTGATAACAAGCCGTCCTTCTTTTGCTTCGGACAGGGTCATGCCCCTTCTGAGCTCAGGTAGGTTTCCGCCGTATTCAACGACAAGGGTTTTTCGCCCGGATGAACGGTTTTTTAATTCGGAAAGGCCGCCGTCAAGCAATATCCTGCCTTTACCGATTAGCATGATCCGTTGAGTCAACGCCTCAATATCCTGCATATCATGAGTAGTCAGAATGACGGTTGTGCCCCGCTCGGCATTTAATTTCTTGATAAACTGCCGCACGGCGATCTTAGATACGGCATCTAGACCGATGGTTGGCTCGTCCAGAAACAGAGTTTTCGGGCTATGTAAAAGAGAGGCTGCGATTTCACAGCGCATACGCTGCCCGAGGCTTAAATTCCGTGTCGGTGTTTTCAGCAATTCGCTTAAATCCAACAAAGCAGTCAATTCGTCCAGATTGTGTTTATACATTTTTACATCCACTTTGTACATATCCCGGATCAATTCAAAACTGTCAATAACAGGCACATCCCACCATAGCTGGCTCCGTTGGCCGAACACAACGCCGATACCCCGAACATGGGCGATGCGCTCGCGCCAAGGCGTGCGCCCGTCGATTTCACATTGGCCATTATCCGGAGTTAAAACGCCGCACATGATTTTGATGGTGGTGCTTTTTCCCGCTCCATTGGGGCCTATGTAGCCCACCATCTCGCCGTCGTCAATAGTAAAGCTGATATCCTTCAAGGCATGAACAAGCTCATAGTCACGTGAAAAAAGTGCCTTTACCGCGTGGCCGAGCCCGGCCTGCCGTTTGGCAACACGGAAGGTCTTGTTGATGTTTTGCAGTTTTATCATAAGTTTGTTCTCCTATGAACCCATTGATGACATGATTATATCGAAAAGGGAATCGGCCGTAAAACGCTATATTCATTAACAGTATCCTCTGCTTAGGCTGTGTAGGGGTGCAAGCTCCCGGAAATGGCGTTTTTCTAAAAATAGCTTGACAGGTTGCCATTTGCATAGTAATGTATAAATACAATTGATGTGAAACATCAGGGGGTTTTTTATTCTACTGTCACGGAACGAATGCGGCGCAATGGCGCTGTTTTTTTTATTTAAAACGAATCTTTGAGCAGGGGAAATCCCTGCACAACAAAAAGCAAGGTGAAACCCACCTTGCTTTTCTTTATTGTCTTGCTTTTCTTTATTGTCTTGTTTTCAATTAATTCTCTTTTAACCCTTAAGTCCCGATGTGCTAATACCTTCAACAAGGTATTTTTGGAATATAAAGAAAATGACGAATACCGGCACCAGAGACAAGGTCGCCATGGCAAACAGTGCGCCCCAGTCCGACTGGGAGCTTGGGTCGGAAAACATTTTGAGTGCCAGGGTAACCGGGTATCTGGAAGGATTGTTCAGGTAGAGCAGGGAAGCAAGAAAGTCGTCCCAGCGCCAGATAAAGGACATGATGGCTGAGGTTACAAGAGCCGGCACCACAAGGGGAAGAATAATCCGGATAAAGGTGCCGTAAATGGAACAGCCGTCAATCCTTGCCGCCTCATCCAGATCCTTTGGGATACCCTGGATAAACTGCATGATGAGGAAGATAAAAAAGGCCTGACCGAAGAAATAGGGCACGATTAAAGGCAGAAAGCTTCCCACCCAGCCAAATTTGTTAAAAAGCACAAATTGCGGGATCATCAAAACCTGAAAAGGAAGCATGAGGGTTACCATCATGAGTGAGAACCAAAGCTTCTTAAAGGGGAAACGGCAGCGGGCAAAGCCAAAGGCGATAATCGCCGATGAAACCGTTGCTCCCAGTGTTGCGGTAACGGAAATAACGAAGGAGTTCTTGAAAAACACAGAGAAGCTAATCCCGCCAAAGCCCTTCCAGCCGTTTACGTAATTGTCCAGCTTAAAGGTTTCGGGAAGGAGAGTATGGGCGTTTGCGAATATCTCCCCGGAGTCCTTGAAGGAGCTCATGACCATCCATAAAAGGGGGTATATCATGATAAAGCCCAGGCCGCATACTAAAGTATGATAAATAATGGTTTGTATCCTCTTTTTCGTTCGAAAGCTCAGCATGTCTGCACCCCCTTATTTTGATTCGTAGTAAACCCATTTGTCCGAGGTTTTGAATACAATGGCTGTCATGACGGCAACGATTACAAGCATAAACCAGGCCATGGCCGAACCGTAGCCCATATTGTAGAATTCAAAGGATTGCTTGTACATGTACACCGTATAGAACAAGGTGGAATCCAGAGGCTTTCCGCCGGTTATGACATAGCTCTGAGTAAAGGCCATAAAGCCGTTAATCATCTGCATGACAAGGTTGAAGAATATAACAGGGGTCAGCATGGGAAGTGTGATTTTAAAGAATTTCCTTGCCCTTCCCGCACCGTCTACGGTAGCCGCTTCATACAGTGAAACAGGAATTTGCTTGAGCCCTGCCAGGAAAATAAGCATGGAGGAGCCGAATTGCCAGACCGCCAGCAGAATAAGGGTCCATATGGCCGTGTCCGTCCGGCCCAGCCATGCAATGGTGCTGTTGATACCCAAGGATTGGAGAATGGAATTAAATACGCCATCAGCCACAAACATTCTGCGCCACAGAATAGCAACCGCAATACTGCCTCCTATGATGGAAGGAAGATAGTAAGCCGCCCGGTAAAAGCCTGTTGCTCTGGTGTTTTTGTAAAGAACCATGGCGATGAGAAGCGCCATGACCAGACGCAAAGGTACCGACAGGATGGTGTAGTAAAAGGTGACTCCGAAGGATTTCCAAAACTTTGCGTCCTGAGTAAACATGGATATAAAATTCTTTATTCCAATCCATTGGGGAGCGGAGAGAACGTCATACTCCGTAAACGACAAGTAAAAGGAATAGGCTACCG